>CAZMFH010000350.1:0-2324 GCA_964565485.1 uncultured Verrucomicrobiota bacterium
TCCACGCAAATGATCTTTAACTCCCGTTCGGCGCTTTCGGGAGAGTCGGAGGCATGCGCGGCATTGACCATGATGTCGTGCCCGAACTCGCGCCTGATCGAACCGGGCTGCGCCTTGCTGGGATCGGTTGGCCCCAGCAGTTTGCGGATTTTTTCCACGGCATTAAGGCCGCCATAGACCAGCGCAAGACATTTGCTCGGACCATCTTGTTGTTTGGTTTGCGGCGAACAGTTTGGCGGATAGCAGCCGGTCATAAACTTGATGATCTGATTGAATTGCTCGTCGCCCAGCAAGGGGCTCAGTTGTTCTTCGAGCAATTTGCGCACCTGTTCGGGGATCGAAATGTTTAATTCGCTTTCAAGTAATTGCACGGCTTTGCCGGAAACCTGGCTGCGCATTTTTTCGCGCAGCACCTGGCGCACCGGACTGTAAAATTCCTCCGCCTGCGCCACGCTCATGCGATGCACCTTGGCGCCGATGATTCGCAGGCCGGAGCGCGACAGCATATCAATGATGTTGCCCGGTTTGGCGCTGGGAAAACGGAAATTATCCGGCTTGATCAAAACCAGTGTGCGCTGCCATTCGCCTTGATTGGGGCTGTTGTCCATGGTGGCCGCCAGTACGCCGCCGTCTGCGGCATGGCGGCTCCATAATTGCAGAGTGGCGGCGGTTTCATCTTTATCTGAGGCGATCAGAACCGCCGGCTCGAAATAACGGACCTTGCCGTTCTCATCAACAACATAATCGCCGAATGTGTCGCGGATCGTTTCGCCGCTGCCCATGGTGATTGGTCCGGCCATTTCGCGGACTTTGCGTATGGCGTCTTCGCCTTCCACTAAAACGATCATGACGCGCCGCGACAGGCCGGTGGTTTTGTCCGGCGCAAATGCATGGCGCACATATTCCGCCATTAACCTGGATTCGGATGGCGCAACATTTTTGTTTGCCTCAAGAATCTGCGTGTATTCCTCAATCAGCGCTTTGCTTGGCGCAAACATGCGCGCTGCCACGAGGTCCAGGCCGGTTCGACTCATGAAACGGCCGATGACGCCGCCAGTGCGTGATTTTGACAAAGTGTAGGGGTTGATCAGCACAAAGGCCAGTTCGGAAGCCATAAATCCTCCCTCAAAATACATTTGATTGCAATGTTCCCAATGCCGGAAAAACGTTAGCGCCTAAAATCTCCAATGCGCTTGCCCGCAAATTTAGCATTGCTGCGGCTCTTCGGCAAATGAAAAATTGCAGAACCAAAGAGCAGGGAAGCAAGCTTGCTATTGAGCCGTCCGGTCTGAAGCGCTATGGTTTAGCGTATCAGTATGTTCACATGATCAACCAGCATCTGGCTGGACGGGTTGAGAACGCCGTTTTGCGGGTGTTCAACGGCAAACCAGAACTCATAAGCGCCGGGAGGTAAAACATCATTAAAAATCGGGGTGGCCGGCAAATCAGCCATGGCGCATTGACAAATGGGTTGCCAATGGCGCGCATCGTTTTCCGGGATCCATTGCAAAGCTTTGTTTAAATAATACCATGATGATCCGGCAAATGCGCCGATCCAGCAGTCAATCGCGGCGCCTGCATAAAGTCCGGCGTTCATTTCCACCGTTATGGTAACAAGTGCAGGGTAGTTTAAGGTAATGTTGCCTTTTGTGCCATTGGCCTTGATTGTTACTGTGCCGGGAGCTAAGTTTTTGTTTTTAAGCGCCAGACTGAAGCCTTTCCCGGCGGCGATGGCGCAAATGTCTGTTTGGGCCTCCTCCGGCACATCGCATTGGCCAACGGAATTATAACCCCAGGCAATGGCCTTTCCATTTTTAAGCGCCAGACTGTGGGCGCCGCCGCCGGCAATGGCGGTTATACCGTTTTTTGCTTCTTCGGGCACATTGCATTGGCTGTAGGAATTATTCCCCCAGGCAAGCATGGCGCCGTTTTTGAGCGCCAGACTGAAACCGTCTTCCAGTTTAAAGCCGCCGCATCCGGCGATGGACTCGATCTCATTTTGCGCTTCTTCCGGGATATTGCATTGTCCTGCAGCATTATAGCCCCAGGCAATGACTTTTCCGTTTTTAAGCGCCAGACTGAAGCCGTTTCCGCCGGCGATGGCGGTTACGCCGCTTTTGGCCTCTTCGGGCACATTGCATTGGCTGTAGAGATTATAGCCCCAGGCAATGACTTTTCCGTTTTTAAGCGCCAGACTGAAGCCGTTTCCGCCGGCGATGGCGGTTACGCCGCTTTTGGCCTCTTCGGGCACATTGCATTGGCTGTAGAGATTATAGCCCCAGGCAATGACTTTTCCGTTTTTAAGCGCCAGACTGAAGCCGTTT
>CAZMFH010000351.1:0-2285 GCA_964565485.1 uncultured Verrucomicrobiota bacterium
GGGCGCGTACATTCGCAAGGGTGGCTCGGTTATATTCGATCAAGATTCCGCAGTGGTTTTTGACGGTTTGCGGAAAATCAGCTTTGATGCAACCGCATGGTTCAGGTCGGTCGTAGGCCAGTATCAGAGGGAATCGGATTTGCGCTATCAATGCGGATTGCTTGAAGCCGCGTTGGCCCCGCATTTGCCCGATGATCTGGCGGTTTGTCGCTCATCCTCGATGCACTTGAATATTAATTATCTGACCGATGCAACCGCGCTTTATGTGCTCTTGGTCAATGACGCCCTTTGCGGACCTGTCAAAGCTGTTTTAACCTTTGACTGCGAATATGCCGTTACCGATTTGTTGTCAAAAATAGCATTAGGAAACTCCAAAGAATTGCTGGTAACCGTGCCTGAAAACGGAATGTTGGTTTTGCGCTTGGATAAGTTGAGTTGTCAAAAAGAGTTGTAAAAAAGCCCATTTATGGAAACACCACTAAAAACATCGTTTACTTTTCCGTTGGCGGAAGCGCAGCAGATTCTGCTGGGCGAGACTTTGCGAGCCGGCAATTACCGGCCGATTCAGGTTCCGTATTCCCAATTTGCCGCGGAAACTGATGACTGCAAAATCATTCTCTATCAGAGCGGCAAATGTCTTGTGCAAGGGCGCGGCGCGCAGGATTTTGTAACCTTTGTGCTCGAGCCGCAAGTACTCAGACAGGTTGGGGTCGGCTATGAAGAAATGCTTAATCCGGAAGCTTATACGGCGCACCTCGGCATTGACGAGAGCGGCAAGGGCGATTTCTTCGGGCCATTGGTGGTTGCCGGCGCTTATACGGATAAAGAGCTGGCGCGGCAAATGCTGGCACTGGGCGTCAAGGACAGCAAGAATATCAGCAGCGACAAAAAAGCCCTGGATCTGGCGCGAGACATCCGCAAGATGCTTGGGCGTCGGTTTAGTCTGGTTGTCATTGGTCCTCAGGCTTATAACCGGCTTTATGCCAAAATGCGCAGCGTGAACACGCTTTTGGCCTGGGGCCATGCGCGTGCCATCGAGAATCTGCTTGAACATGTTCCCGATTGTCCGCGTGCCATTTCCGACCAGTTCGGCAGCAAGGAACAGGTGCAGCGCGCCTTGATGGCGCGTGGAAAAAAAATAGCGCTGGTTCAAAGGCATAAGGCGGAAGCCGATGTTGCTGTAGCGGCTGCTTCCATTCTGGCGCGCGCGGCCTTTCTTGAGGCTTTGACTGCTTTCGGCAAGCAGTATGGCGCGGTTTTCCCAAAAGGCGCTTCTGCGCAGGTTTTGGCCGCCGCCGAGGAGTTGGTCAAAAAGCATGGCGCTGCCGTTTTGCTGCAGACCGCCAAATGTCATTTTCGCACTGCGGATATCGTGCTTGCAAAATGCGGAAGCAAGCGTTCCGAACTGGGCGCCGATGGCATGGCTAAATCCAAGGTTTATAAGATCAGGTCTCCGCGTCCGGTTTAAAGACGCTCGGCATTGCCGGTGTGGAATCAAGCAAGCGCAGGTTTTTCCATTTCCCACTGCGATAACGCCAGCGGAAAACCATCGCCAGAATGCAGACGTAGGCTGAAACAAATCCCCAGAGCGTGTAGAGGCTGGCGTTCAGCCATACTGTTCCCGCAACCGTTGGCGCGATCAACAATCCCGAAGACAGCGCGGCGATGGTCCAGCCGATGAATTTGGTGTCGCCTGCTCCGCGCAATGCGCCGGAATAAATTACGTTCAATGTATCGAAAACACAAAAAAACGCCACAAACCGCAATATGACTATCGCCAGATGCCGAACCTGGCCGAATTGTTCCGCGCTCTCGCCGGCGGTGCGGAAGATATTGATAAAAATTTCCGGTATGATCAGGAAAAGCGCGGCCAGTGTCCACATGTAGACGCAGGTGATATGCAGTGCGCTGCGCGTGGCCGTCATGCCGTCTTCCGGTCGGTTGCGCCCGATGGCCTGACCCATGAGCGTGCTGACGGCTATGGAAAAGCCGATCATGGGCATGAAGGCGAGGGTGTTGATCGAGCAGGCGATGTTGGTAGCCGCCAGTTCGTTGCGGCCAAGCCGTCCGACCATGATCACGAAGATGGAGAATCCAAAGATATCAATAAAAAAATGGATGCCGGCCGGAGTGCCGAATTTCAAGAGGCGTTTGAAAAGACCCCAATCAAACCGCCCTATGTTTTCGAGGCCATAAAGACGATGGTTGCGCGCGCTGAAAACCATGAGAATAAAAAGCAGCGCCATCGTTGCGTGGCTGATAACAGTGGCAATCGCCGAACCGGC
>CAZMFH010000352.1:0-2280 GCA_964565485.1 uncultured Verrucomicrobiota bacterium
AAACTTTACCGCAAAACAGGATAATCCCATGGCGGCTCATGAGTAAAAACACCATGCGAATATTCGCGGCTGTCGCGATCATTCGTTCCTTGAGCCTGAACCAGCCAATCGTTCCAAGTCCGCTCCAAGTCATCCTCTGAAAGCGACTTCAAATCCAAATCTTCTTCACTTAAAAACTGATCGCGCATTTGTTGCATTCATTACTCCGAAACGTTAAACGGCAAAACACCATCTGCACGTTGAATAATTATCTGATGAGCAGCGGCAAGCGGTTTGCCGGTAATTTCCGCGGCAACCTCAGGCCAAATTTTCGCCCAAGCATCAGCAGCCGCCATATAACGCATAAGACGCGACTCATTCGCATGCATCATTCCCCGCCGTTCGGCATCCAATGCGGATTCCAAGACTTCCCGACCTTGGGCAACAAAACGCAAAACAGGACGTTGCCCCATCAAATCAGCGGCTCGATCCGGATAGCGCGCGGCAAGCTCAATCAACTCGCGCGCACTGCGGGAATACTGGAAACGCTGGTCAATATCCGATAATTCCGCAGCCAAAGCGCCAATTACCGCATAATCCTTTTCGCGATTGGTCTTCTTCGTCTCAATCAAATCGGCCAAATCGAGAAAAGGCAAAGCGCGCGCTTCCTGTTCCTTCCACAAACAAGCCAGACGTTCGCCGGTTAAACGTGGCGGTCTGGTAACGAAATCGGCGCGCACGCGCAAAGAATCATGTCGGAATTCGAAATGCGCGCTCCAACCAGCCGCCAGCCAACGCAGATCCAATGGGGCGCCAAACCGATAAAACGCGCCATAATTGCCCAAAACCATCAGCACATGGCGCATGGTTTCCTCATCTTCGCGCAGAATCCAATCGCCATCTTTACTCATCATCGCCAGACGATGCAAAACAACAGCTTGTCCGCCGCTCAATATCGCGCGCCGACGGTTGGCATTGAACTGACTTGTCAATTGGAGATAAATATTCATTCCATGGCTTCCAAAACCTTTGCGGCCTTCCGTGAAAATATCTTCGGATTTCTTTAACAGAAGTTCGCAATGTTCGCTATGAAAAAAACAAAACCTTACAGAATCCTATGGCTTCTTAAGACAGGCTTACTACCACAACCCAATCCCCGGCAAAGAATAAGACTACGCACCGGAGGCACGGAGACATTCTTATCTTTTCATTCAGAAAATATTTACCATGTTCGCCATGCTCCGATCTTGCTTATCCAAGATCAGAACGGACCCTTGAATTTCTTATATACATCAGCCATGGATTTCTCGTCCGGCAACGGAACACCATGATTTTCGCGACCTGTAACCAACGAAGCGATTGCATCAGTCAAATCGCGCAAATTTGGATAGTACATATCCTCAAGACTTTTGGCGGTCGGACAAGGCGCAGGCTGCATGCCCAGCGTTGCCACAGGCGCTTTCAGAATATTCGGCGCTTTTTCACAAACCAAACGACACATTTCGGCACAAACGCCATAAGCCTTCCAACTGGTATCCGCAACCAATAACTTCCCTGTTTTGGCCACGCTTGCGAGAATCATTTCCGTATCGGGATGCGAAACACAATGCAAATCAATTATTTCACAGTCAATGCCGCTGTTTTTGGCAAGATGCTCGGCTGCGCGCAGCGCCTCCATTACCATGATCGAAGTTGCCACGATTGTTACATCGCGGCCTTCCCGCACACGAAAAGATGTCAGAGGCGAACGATCGTTCCGCAACTCGCCAACATTGAATTTCAGGTCATACATCAAGCGATGTTCAAAAGCAATCACCGGTCCGGCATGATTTTTGAGCACATAGGGATATGACTCCAGAATCGTCTGCGCCCCGGACATCATAAGGACAACCAAACCCGGCACATGCGCAAAGAGCGACTGCAAACTCTGCGAATGCTGGGCGCCCTGCCCCCAACTGCGCCCGATAACCACCCTGATCAACATGGGAACATGAAAACGGCCGCCAAACATATATTTGTATTTGGCCGCCAGATTGACAATCTGGTTCATAGCCGGCAAAATAAAGTCAGCCCGAATATGCGTCATAATCGGATATATTCCGTTCAATGCCGCGCCAAGCGCAATCCCGGTTACCCCCTCCTCAGCCAAAGGCGTGTCCATCACACGCGCCGGACCGAATTGATCAATCAGCCCAGCCGTACTCCCGAAAATACCCTTGTGGTCATCCACCCCCTGCCCGATGATAATCACATTGGGGTTATCACGCAAGGCAGCCTGCATGGTCTGGAAAACAGCGTCGC
>CAZMFH010000353.1:0-2249 GCA_964565485.1 uncultured Verrucomicrobiota bacterium
AACAAGCATATACACCATTGGGATAATCCGCAACGCCAATTTCAAAAACAAGATGGTGAAACCGGTTGTAAATCTCGGAATGCATGCCGCGCGGATCAAACTTGCGCCAGAATCCGAATTGCGGGTAATAAAAGACGCCATTAACCGTCGCAACGCCGCTTGCCTGCAGGAAGGTTGCCGTAACGGAGCGATTGCCGATTGCCAAAACACGCGCGCAATTGGGCGAATGCGCCTGCAGTTCATGCTGTAGTTGCGGTGTAATGCCGATTGAGCGTGGCGCAATGAGGGCGGGATTGAATGTCAAACTGCTCATGGCGGACCAACCGATATTGAGCGCCAGAAACGCGGATGCATTGCCCTTGACCAACCATACCCCGCCGAGCCATGCGGCGCAAAATAAAACTGCCGCAACACCTGGTGAAAGACCAAGCGATATGTTGGCGGGCAAACGCAGTAAAATGATGAGGCTAAAAAGAGCCCAGGAGACGGCAATTGCATGTGCCATGATTGTGTGCCGATGTGATCCCGGTTGCGGGCGGATTTGGCCGCGCGGAGCGCCAATGGCCAGACCACATAACATGTAATATGCCAGACCGAGCGCCAAATCGGCCCGTCTTTCCGTGGTCATGCCCCAAAGACTCCATTGCGCCAGTGTTTTGGGGACGCCGATCGTGATAAAGATACGTGCCAATCCGGCAGTCAGCAACAAAGCCGCTTCTGGCATGCGCGCAAAGCGGTTTGTGCGGAAGTTTGTAATTATGGCCGCCAATAAAGGCGCGAATAAATAAACGAAAGATATTATTTCGCTTTGATTGAGGCAGGGGGCTTGCAGGCGATAAAGCGCAACGAGATTGGTTATTCCGCGCAGCAACGCTACAATTGGCGTGTGTCCGCCTGTGTCCACACGCCGGCCCGGATAAACTGTGTTCAGCATCAGCAGGACGGCTTCCCGCGCGTCGCTCCACCAGAACCAGGCAAGCATTCCGGCTATGGCCAGCGCCAGGCCGAGCGTGGCCAGCTTAAAGAAGGTAATCTGGAGATAAAGTTTTTCGCGCGCAATCAGCGCAATGGCCAGCGGAAGATACAGCCAGGCCACTGGAATCTGCCAGGGCGGATAGAGAAAAAACAAAAAACCCGCCAGCGCCAGGCCGAGCATGACGCTCAGACACGCAAGCCGCCAAAGCGGTTGTCCGCGCAGGATGGCCATCAGCGCGCACAAGGCTGCGCTTGGGAAAAATACGGCGTAAAGCGGCCAATGCGACCAGACTGCGGAATATGCGCTGAGACAGAACCATGCCGCAAGCGCCAAGGTCAAAAGATGCCGCCGCTGGATCAGAAGCGTGAAGACGCCCCAGAGCGCGAGCAGGCTGCCAAAAATAGGAAACCACCAATACCAAGCCAGCGCGCGACGTTGGTCGAAGAGAAAAAAACCCCATGTTGCCGGCTTGGCCAGCGCGGAAATGTGCGCCACCGGCATGCCGGACATGCCGAGGATGAGCATATTTTGGCCTTCCACGCCAAGATTGCGATTGATGACCGGAAAATCCGGATGGTGATTAGCCTGGGCCAAGGCCAGTGGAGGGAAAAGCGACCATTCGTCGCTGCGAATCGGCTTGGCATTGCCGAAAAGATGGATAGATTGACAATCCAGAAAATCCGCCTTGCCGGCGCCCAGTTCGAGCGAGGAACCAGTTACCCCGCAGGCCACTAGGATTGCGAAAACAAACGCAATTGTTGCGCCCAAAATTGCAGGTGTGCAAAATCGGCGTAATTTTGCGGCGTGTGTTCGGATGAAAATCAAAAAACGCGGCAGGCCCCATATAAACAAGGCAAGCCCGGCAACCAGTCCCAGCCATGCGATTGGATGGGCGTAAATGTCCGGCCAAAAATTGCCCAATTGAATCCAAAACAACATGAGCAGCGCGCAAATCAAAGCGCGCAATTCAATATGGCAGATTTTAGGCATTATCGGCTTGTTTCCATTGCAAGTTCTGCTCCAAACCGCTACGATCTTATCTCTGCCGGGCGGTTAGGATGCGCGCCCAAAAATCCGGCAAATAATGTTCGGAAAAATTGCGTAGACGAACCTGTTCGGAAAAGAGAATGAAAAAAAGGGAGCGGAATGTCAATGTCGGAATGCTGAAGCTGAAGGCTGATATTCTAAAACTAAATTGACAGGAAGCGCAAAGTTGGTATGATGCTTTCATTTCTTTACGGGCGATTAGCTCAGTTGGCTAGAGCACTACCTT
>CAZMFH010000354.1:0-2240 GCA_964565485.1 uncultured Verrucomicrobiota bacterium
TCGGTGCGCGCTGACGTGTTGGATCAGGGTTATGCGCTTGATATTTCGGCGACGGCGGTAAGAGCACGCTCGCGTTCGGCCTGCGGCCTGTTTTATGCGCTGCAGACTTTGTTGCAGTTGGGGCGCGAAAAAAAATATCCTTGCTGTGCAATTCGGGATTGGCCGGATTTGCCATTTCGCGCGTTGCATATTCCCGGGTTCGGTAATATTCCGGCATATAATGATCTCCTGAAAATTGTTGCGCAAATGGCGGTTTGGAAATACAACGCGCTGGTGCTTGAGTATGATGACCGGTTTTCGTTTGATCGTTATCCGGTGCTCAATCATCCTTCGGCATTGACCAAGGATCAGATTCGGGGTTTGATAGATTTTGCGCGCCAGCGTTTTATTGGGATTGTGCCATGCCTTGATTCGCTTGGGCATGCCCAATTTTATCTCAAACACAAAGAATTTCAGCATCTGGCCGAATTGCCGGGGAATGTTCATGAGCTTTGCGCGAGCAATCCGGAGTCTTTGTGTTTTATCAAAGAACTCTGGACGGAGGTTCTGGATGTTCATCAGGGCGCGAAATTTGCCTCAATTACGGGGGATGAAGTGTTTCGCGAAGGCGGGTTCTGTCCGCAATGCGAAAAATTTGCCAAAGCCGGAAAGCTTTCATTGCTCTATACAAATTATTATTCTGATCTTGGCAACTGGATCTTGCAGCAAGGGGTTCGTCCGATGATGTGGGGCGATATGATCGAGATTCATCCGGAAGAAATCAAACGTCTGCCGCGCGAGACTGTATTTGCCGACTGGAATTATTCCGGGCATCCGTCGGGCGCGCAAGGTTTGTCGCTTTTTGTGCGCGGCGCCGGGGAATTCCGGCCGGGCGAAGAATCTAAAATTCCGGAGTTGTATGCACGGACATTCGGCAAATATTTTAAGGCCACGGACGGCAAAACACCGTTTGAGCCTTTTCCTTATCTGCGTTTCTTTAATGAAAACGGCTTTGACGTCATGGCGACAACAGTTGCCGCGTGCGGCACTGCTTTTAAAACAGCCGTGGCGAATAACCGCTATTTTTGTATGGCAGCAAAAAAGACGCGTTCCTTTGGTCTTTTGAACACAACTTGGGAATCTTATTTGCCGCTGCAAAATGCGTTGCACGGCATAGCGGCTGGCGGCGCTTATTCCTGGAATGCGGACGATGTGGCCGAAGATATTTTGATGGAGCGTTTTACGCGCATGGCGCTGGGGAGTGCGGGCGTCCTGCCGCAGGCGGCTGCCGTTATTGATCGCCTGCTGATTGACGCGCGTGGTTTCGATACAGCGCCGCAGGTGGATGACCTGAAAGTGCTGGCCGAAGCAGCGCGCGATTTTCGGGCCAAGGTGAAAACCGCGCCGGATGAGATGGGAGCGGTTTACGCGGAACTTTTGGCCTTGCGCATGGAGAAAGCTCAGCGCACTGCGGTAATCCAGGAAACTTCCGTTTTGTTGGGACATTTCAAGTTGGGGTCGGGGAATGATATGCCGGTGGATATGACGGGAGTCTTGAACTGGGATGGCATTATGCCGAAGCGTTCCGGTATTTTTGATGTTGAAGCTGGTCGGCATTTGGTGCATGGGATTCCATTTGAACTGCCTGATTTCGCCGGCAATAGCGGACGTTGCGGAATATGTGTCGGCGGCAAAAAATCTTTGGTGGGCGCGGATTATGGGAAGGCGGTCAGCATCCCCGTTGGTCGTAAATGTGATGCGCTCTTTTTCCTGGTGGCGGGGGCGTGGGGCGCCGTGGATCATAAGGCGGGGCTTTTGCGGATGCAAATGACTGACGGCCGCGATGAAGATCTGCCGCTGGTGGTTGGGCGCAATGTCTGGAACTGGTCGAAGACCGGCAACAAAATGTTAAATGATGGGATGCTTGCCTGGGAGGGCGCCAAAGCGATTGATGGCGGCGGCGGATATCGGTTTGGGATGTATCTGTGCTGGTGGCTGAATCCCAAGCCGGATGTTTTAGTCAAACATGTCGAGATGTTGCCATTGGATGAGGAAGCTGGGTTTGCGATGTTGTTTGGCGTAACCGCGCGTGCTGTCGGCACGATGCGTTCGGCAACTGATATCGGCAAACTCAGGCAGCGTGCAAAAACGTTGCTTGTGGAAATGGAACTGATGGACCAAACAAATGCCGATTTGATTGAACGGCATAAAACGGCATTTCAGAGACATCTTGCGCCGGAAGATGCCGAGCGGCAGATGGC
>CAZMFH010000355.1:0-2235 GCA_964565485.1 uncultured Verrucomicrobiota bacterium
CGCTGCCTCGTTTGCCAGATTGTCGGTCCGGTTTGCCGCCGAGTGGTTTACTGGCCGCCGCATGATCGGGCTGTGGATATTACGCTGGGCGAAAGGATCGGCATGATGAAGTTCGGTTCGCGGCTGGATATGTATTTGCCGGCCGACGATGTGGAAATTGCCGTCAAGGAGGGCGCAAAGGTCCGCGCCGGCGAAACTGTTGTGGCGGTCATCAAGGAGGCCAAACCATGAATGTTGCCGTAGTTGGCGCCAGCAACAAGCCGGATCGTTACAGCTTCAAGGCGGTTATGCTGCTCAGGGAAAAAGGGCATACGCCTTGTCCCGTGCATCCGGCATTGCAGGAAATTGAAGGCATTCCTGTGTTTGCCGCGCTCAAGGATATTCCCGTGCCGATCAATACAGTCACACTCTATCTCAGCCCGGCCAATCAGGATGCCATTGCGCAAGAAATTCTGGAATGCCGGCCGCAACGCGTGATTTTTAATCCAGGCGCCGAAAATGCCGCGCTGGCCGAACGCCTGCAATCGGCGGGCATTGTGACCCAAAACGCCTGCACCTTGGTTTTATTAAAAACGGGACAATTTGAGCAATGAGCGCTGCAATGCGAATTACCATTTTGGTTGAAAATACGGTTGCTTTCCGGAATGCCTTGGGCGAACATGGGTTTGCGGCGATGCTTGATACCGGCAACACTTGTTTGCTTTTTGATACGGGACAAGGGCGTGTTCTGGCCGAAAACGCGCGGGTTTTGAATGCCGATCTGGATGCCGTGGATACGATCGTGCTCAGTCATGGGCATGACGATCATACAGGCGGGTTGGCCGAGGTTTTGAGCCGCACCGGCGCGCCGGTAACGGTTTATGCGCATCCGGACGCATTGCTTCCCAAATTTCAGGCGCGCGCCGGCATTCACGACATCAGTATGCCGGTCAAATCACGGGAGATTTTGCGCAGCAAAAAATGCCGGTTCAAGCCTTCCCGTGTATCGCTGGAAATTTTGCCGGCTATCCACACCACCGGCGAGGTTCCCCGCCTGCATGCGGAAGAAACTTCGACTGAACGTTTTTGCCTTGATCCGCAAGGCGCTCAACCGGATCTTTTGCTTGATGACCAGTCGCTTTTTATTGACGCCGCGCAAGGCACGGTTGTTTTGTTGGGTTGCGCGCATGCGGGTTTGATCAATACGCTTGACTATATTCAAAAACTGACTGGCGGCCGGCCAATTGAGGCGGTGATCGGCGGCACGCATTTGCGCTCGGCTTCGAATGAACGCATGGCCTGGACAATTCGGGAACTGCGCCGGTTCAACATCAAATTGTTGGCGCCAATGCACTGCACAGGCCAAAAATCAGCCGCCGCGCTTTGGACGGCTTTTCCAAACGCCTGCCGGAACGGCGGCGTGGGAACAGTCTTCGAGTTCTAACTAAAAAATATTATAAGGAAGCAAATCAAATGACTGAAAACACCAATGCCGCCGCAGGCGGATGCAAAAGCTGCGGCGAAACGCAATCCGATAATTTTGACGCATTGCTCGAACGGCAAGCGCTTGAAGAAAAGCTGCGCTGTATCAAACACAAAATTATTGTTTTATCCGGTAAAGGCGGCGTTGGCAAAAGTACGGTGGCGGCTAATCTGGCGGTTTCGCTGGCACTGGCCGGCTATCGCGTCGGCTTGCTGGATGTGGATATCCACGGACCCAGCATCCCCAAGATGTTATGTCTGGAAAACACCAGCGTCCAGGTTCAGGATGGCGCACTGCTGCCGGTCGAGAAGGCCGGCGTTAAAGTCATGTCAGTTGGTTTTCTGCTGCAAAACCGCGATGATGCCGTGATTTGGCGCGGACCGATGAAAATGAGCATCATCAAGCAATTTTTCAAAGATGTTGCCTGGGGCGATCTGGATTATTTGATTATTGATTCGCCGCCCGGTACGGGGGATGAGCCTTTATCCGTTTGCCAGTTGGCCGCGCCGCTCGACGGCGCCGTGATTGTTACCACGCCGCAGGATGTGGCTACGGCGGATGTGCGCCGTTCCGTTACGTTTTGCCGCCAATTGCAATTGCCCATCCTTGGCGTGGTGGAAAACATGAGCGGATTTGTCTGTCCGCAATGCGGAACCGTAACGGATATCTTCAAAACCGGCGGCGGCGAGCGGATGGCGGCGGATATGCGTGTGCCGTTTCTCGGACGCCTGCCGATCAATCCGGCCGTGGGCGCAGCCTGTGATGACGGCAAG
>CAZMFH010000356.1:0-2227 GCA_964565485.1 uncultured Verrucomicrobiota bacterium
TAGACATCTGCGAGTTGATCATTCGCGAAAAGCTTGATATAACCTTTGAGGGTAGCACTAGAGCCAACCTGATTGATGAAGAATTGATCGCGAAATTGACCGACGCCGGACTAATCCGGTTGTCGTTCGGCCTTGAATCCGTGGACGCCAACATCCGTAAAATCATGCGTAAAGAAGTTCCCTTGGAATGCTATGTGCAGGCAAACAAGCTGACAAACAAATACGGAATCGAAACATTGAACTCTTGCATGATCGGACTGCCGGGAGAAACCAGAGATACTGTCCGCAAAACCCTGTTGTTTCTGCGGAAGTCCAAGGAAATCAAGCAGGCCAATATCAGCATTGCTGTTCCTTATCCGGGCACGGAATTATACGAAATGGCGCTACGCGGAGATTACGGATTAAAATTAGAAACCAATGATTTCTCAATGTATCGCCGCTATAATGCTGCTACTATGACAGTTGGGGATTTGTCGCCGAAGGAACTGATCAAGATGCAAAATGACGCCTTCGCCAGCATCTATATCGCACCATGGCGGTGGCGTCCGGTACTCAAAAAGTCCGGAATGATAGGCCTCCTGCTAACAAGGTTCCGTCTGCTCAAAAGTCTGATTTCCGGTAAAACAGAATTTATTACCACCACGCAATTAGAAGCCGGAACAAACGTAGAGAAGCAGTAAGTCGGCGATTCATGGCAAAACAGAAACAACCGTCTAAATGGAGCGCCCAAGAATAGAAATGGTCTCTCAGAAACCTATTGTGGTTTATCTTCACCGCTACCCGCCGGAATTAGAATCAATCCAATGGTATGCGCTGGAAAAACTGTTGGCCGCGTTGACGCCGGACTATGATATAGTCTATGCAAGCATGGCGCCTGCAAGCGGAGAGCGCAACGCAAAGTTGCGGCAAAAAATACGTGTTCTGGAACTACCCTTCGCCATTGACCAGACGTGTGGACGGGACAAATGGCTGAAAACATTTCGGTGGTATTGGCATTTTTGCGGATTGATGAAGCAAATTCGCGCCATGAAGCCGGCGCTCATCATCTGCAAAGAAACCCTGCCATTCATTCCTGGTCTTGTCGTTAAAACGGGCATTCCGACCCTGATCGGAACAAACGACTGGTGGTGGTCAATCATGTTGGGGCATCTGCCCGGGGGACAGTGGCTGGCAAACCGGATTGAGAACCGGGAAGTGCGCTGCTGGAACCGACCAAATGCGCGGGCGCTGGTAAGCACAAAAGCTTCCGGCGCCATGATGGAAGCGCGCGGCATGGCTGCGGAACGCATCGTTGTGATCAATGAACCGCACAACCCGGGCGTGTTTCACCCGCTGACACCGCCGCCAACCAAATCAGAAATGGGCTTGGACGAAAGACGGAAAACCTTTGCAATCTGCGGAATAATCCGGGGCGGGAAAGGTTATGACCAATTGCTGGATTGGTGGAAAATCGCCATAACACGGCATCCGGATTGGCAGTTGGTGATCATTGGCGGCGCAGGCGGAGAAGCATGGTGCCGGCGTGAAATAGCCAAACGCAGCCTTCAAAATGCCGTGCATATGACCGGCTGGCTGCCGACCAAAGAGGATGTGAACCGGTGGTTAAATGTAATGGATGCGATTCTGGTCCATCGGCGCAACTCGCCTGATAATCAGGGCATTATTACTTGCGCGCTCCTGAATGGTCTGGCCACAGGCCGCCCCGTGGTAGCCACCGGACTGCCCGGATTTGCCGAAATCATCCGCAACGGAGTGGATGGCTTTCTTTACGATCCTGACAGTTGCGACTCTTTCATCGCCGCATTGGAACAGGCAACATCCGAGCACACCAATCAAACACAAGTTGGATACACCGGACGCGCCAGGGCGACGGAATGCTTTGATCCAAATCGTACTGTCCAAACATTCCGCGCATTGATTGATAAAATCCTCAATCCGTGATGGAATTGTAATTAAGCAAACTCAATTGCAAAACTGCTCTTCTGCTATTGCGAGAGCTGAATCGCACTTGAGATTCGTTTCAACGGCTGGGTTGCGCAGCGCAGCGAGCCCCCCTGCCCATTGTGGGTTCCGAAAAATACGCGGTGGACAGTGATGCCCCGCTTTTCGAGTTCAGCCTGAATGTGCCGGTTGTCATTGTGCCGATTATAGGACAAAATGTAGTTTTTGGAATTTACGGGAACGCCGTTGACGGAGAGTATGCGATCATACGGGCGTATGTCGGCGG
>CAZMFH010000357.1:0-2223 GCA_964565485.1 uncultured Verrucomicrobiota bacterium
CCTGCATCATTGGTTTTGCGCAAACGCCGGATGGCGGAAGGCTGGCGCAGTAACAGGAGCAAATATGTTTTCATTGCCCGTCGGTCAGGCTTGGCGCGTGAATGAATGTCATGGCGGCGAAACTATCCGTCTTGCCGCCGCAGAACTGCGCAATCAGCTTGCGCTGATTTTGCAAAACGACAGTTCCACAAATGGCGCGGCGCAAAAAAGCATTACGTTTGCGATCAAGTCCGGATTGGGCGCGGAGGAGTTCTGCGTTGAGTCCGAGCATGCCGATCGGCTCTTGATCGCCGGTGGAAGCGCGGTTGGTATTTTGTATGGTGTTTATGCTTTTTTGGAACAGATCGGTCTTTGTTTCGCGCCGCCCGGATTGGCGGATACCGGCGCGGCCATCCCGCGCCTGAGCGAAATTCGGTTGGCGAAGGCTTTGCGCGACAAACCAACCTTTTTGCGGCGTGGTTTGGCCGGTGTCGGCGGAATGCTCCCGGCTGACTTCTTGTTTTATAAACATAACATTCTGGATGTTTTGCCGGCATACCGTGATTTGCTGGATTGGATGGGACGGAAACGTTTGAATGTTTTGCAGATTGCGCTTGGCGCGAAAGGTGATTACGGGTGCTGGGATCCACGCGGCAATCTGCTGGTCAAGGATTCCATTTCCGCTTTGATTGGTTATCGTGATTTTCCTGCCTTAAAGTGGATCGAAAAATATGGCGCGCAAATTGAACGCAATCGCGATTTTGTTAAACAACTAATTGCTTATGCCGCCGTGCGCGGCATACTGATTACGCTCTTTGCGCCGGAACCGGTCTTTATTCAGCCGGCTTTGGATGCTTATCCTGAATTGCTTGGTGCACACGGGCATGCTTTATGTCCGGCTGCTGACGCGACATGGCATTTTATTGCTTCGCGTTATGAAGAGCTTTTTGGCTTATTCCCGGAATTGCAGGTGCGTCTCTTTCCTTCTTATGACAGTCATGGCAGCGGCCCGGCCTGGTCAAGGTTAAACGTGGCTTGTCAGGATTGTCGTGAGTTGCCGGGCGCGCTCCGTTACGGCAAGCTTTTTGAAGTTGTAAAGGCCGCGCGCGACCGGACGGGATCCCGGGCGGAAATTTCGGTTTGGCCGTGGCCGATGCAAAAGAATATTTCGCATGTTGCAAACGAGCTGTATAATTACCGCCGCAACGAATTGCACAAGGAGCCGATTTTGGCTTTTAAAAACACCGAACTGCTGGCGCAGCTAAACTTTACGATTCCTGCGGATGTGGTTATTCATGACCGCGCCTGTTTCGGAGAGCCGATCGAAACCCAGCCGTATTTAATGACGCCTTTTGTCGGCGCCTGGACCAGGCATAGGGAATACTATTCCTTGCATCAAATCGGCGAGCATATCGGCGTCAATTCCTTCCCCTGTGTTTATACCGAAGGGAATTGGCAGAATATGGCCCGCTATCTGGCGGGTATGGGAGCGCAAGGTTTGTTTTGTGAGGCAGGTTATTCGCCTGCTGCCTCCGATCCGAGCGGCATTTATCTCGGTAATATTGATTTTTATGCCTTTGCGGCCTGGGCTTGGAATCCGGAGACCGGTCGCACCGCTATTTGGCAGGAGTGGAGCCGGATATTTTTTCCGGAAGCGCCCGAAGCAGCGGCTGATATTCTGCGGGACGGCTATCGGATTATCAAGACGATGTATCATTCAAGCGTTACGGACTGGCAGAGCATCCCGAAGCGTTGCAGTTTTCGCGAGCAGGGTGTTGAAAAATTGCTGCATTGGAATGTGGCGCTCAATCGCGCGCACGGTTTGGCCATCATTGCCGAGAAACAGGGGTGTTTGGAGCGGCTCGATTTGGCGCTTAAGCGGCTGGAACAAATCAAAACGCAGATTGGCGAACGCAAATATGCCTTATGGCGGAAAAACCTGGATGCGCAAAAGGCGCGGGCATCATTGTTTTGCGAGTTTGTGCGCCTTACGGTGCTCTATTCGCTCTTCGAGCGCGCCATGACTCTGCCGGAAGATGTGCAAGCTTTGCGGGCAAGTTGCCGGAACATCGCCGGATTACTGCGTGTTGAACCTCCGCCAATGAGCGCTACGGCAACGGCCATGCAAAAGAAACGCCAGGAAGAACAGGTCAATCCGTGGGGCAATTCCTGGAAAGAATATCTTCAAGCTTTTGGGGAATTGACGGCGGAATGTGAACGCAGAATTCAAAACCATTCTTGAGA
>CAZMFH010000358.1:0-2213 GCA_964565485.1 uncultured Verrucomicrobiota bacterium
CTGCAGTTCTTATGTATATGGATTGGCAGCGGATGATGACGGCTTATATGTCGGCGGCAATTTTACCAATGCCGGCGGCGCGGCGCAGCCTCGTCTGGCAAAGCTGGATAAAACCACCGGTAATGCCGATGCCGTTTTCAGCAACGGTTGTTCGGATTCGGTCAGGTCGCTCAAACTTCTGGGCACTAATCTTCTAGTGGGCGGTTACGCCGGAAATATGGGATTGGCCAGAACCTACGGTTTTACCAGCGCCGACAGAAATACAGGCGCAATTTTAACCGGCAGCAATCCGCGTATCGCGGAGAAAGGCATAGTTTATGCAGTAGCCGAACAACCTGACGGGAAAACCGTCGTCGGCGGATCTTTTGACACAGCCGATGGCGAGCCGCGCCGCAATCTTGCGCGATTTAACAAAAACGGCACCTTAGACACAACCTGGATTCCAAACCCCAACGACATGATCCGCGCAATATGCGCCGATACTTCATTTGTATATGTCGGGGGCTTGTTCACCTCCATCGCCGGCAGCGGAAAAGCTGGTTTGGTAAAACTCAAACAAACCGATAGCAGCGTTGATTCCAGCTTTAATCCAAACCCAAATTTTGATGTCTATTCCTTGCTCAAAGAAGGCACAAATTTGTATGTTGGCGGATTGTTCAGCAGTATCGGCGGACAACCGCGCGATAGTCTGGCACGCATCAGCACGGAGACCGGGCTGGCGGATACAATTTTCACCAATGGCGTTTCCGGCGGCAGCTTTAGCGTCTTCTCGCTCTTGCGACACGGCAACAACTTGTATGCCGGCGGCAGTTTTAACCAGGCACAGGGTTTGAGCCGGACCAATCTGGCGGCCTTTAACTGCCTGAACGGCCAGATCAACACCGCATTCGCGCCAAATCCTAACGATTGGGTGATGCGTATGGCCGGAGTTGGAACAAACATCTATTTGGGCGGATATTTCGATTATTTGTCCGGCGCTGTCCAATCAAGTCTTGCCAAAATTTCACCAACAACAGGACTGTTGGTTCCAGGTTTTACAAACCATCCGGACAACACGACTTTTGCATTGCGCCATGATGGCCGTCATCTCTATGCCGGCGGGTTCTTCACAAATATCGGCAATCAATCAGCAAGACGTCTATCAAGAATCAATCCAAGCACCGGCATGCGCGAAACAGGGTTTACCAATGGCGCGAATGGCTTGCTTCGAGATATTGTGGTTTCCGGAGCGAAGATTTATGTTGGCGGCAATTTCGGCGAAATTGACGGCACACCATCGGTTTCCTTTGCCGAACTTTTCGTGTTGCCGCCTGCGCCAAACGCATTAACCGCCACACATCCGCTTGGCTCAACATTCCTTGCGCATTGGGATTCAGCCTGGACCGCCACCAACTATTTTCTTGATGTCGGATTGGACTCCGGATTCACAACATTTGCGCCAGGTTATAATAACCGCCATATCGGCGACATGTCCTCCACCATCGTTACCGGATTACATGCTTTGACCGCTTATTATTACCGCCTGCGCGCCGCCAATGAAGCCGGCACAAGCACCAATTCCGGCCTAATCGCCGTAACAACCACACTGGATGTTCCAGACGCTGTCTCGGCCTCACACGGAACTTTTGCCAACCTTATCCAGATAACTTGGCGCCCGGTATCAGAAGCTGACCAATACTTAATTTACCGCAATACCATTAACAATTACGCATCAGCTACAGTAATAGCATCAGTTGCTTCAAATATTAAAAACCATAACGACGCCAGTAGTGACCTCAAAATTGGCCAAACGTATTATTATTGGATAAGAACCACAAAAAGCGCGGCAATGAGCGCATATAGCGCCGCAGCCAATGGCTGGCTCGGCCTGCAAGCGCCAACCGGGTTGAACGCTTCTGATTGCACTGATGAGAACAAAATCAATTTGACCTGGCAAACAGCCAATGGCGCAACCGGCTATCAGATTTGGCGCAATACCAACAGCCACGCCATCAACGCCGTCAAAATCGCTGCAATAACAGCACCGCATTATTCGGATAACAGCGTAATGATCGGCCAAACCTATTATTACTGGGTCAAAGCCACCAATGCCATTACATCCAGCGGCTACAGCGCGCCGGCATCCGGTCGGCGCGGCAGTATTTCTTCCGGCGTTTCAGCGGACTATGACGGCGACGGCAAGGCCGATCCGACCATCTATGACGAAGCCACCG
>CAZMFH010000359.1:0-2211 GCA_964565485.1 uncultured Verrucomicrobiota bacterium
CCGCAAGTCCACCACCGGATATCCGGCAAATGAGCCTTTCAACATGGCTTTAATGACGCCCTTTTCAACGGCTGGAATATATTCGGCCGGAATACGACCGCCACGCACTTCGTTGACAAATTCAAAACCTGTGCCCGTCGGCAGCGGATCAAGCCGCAGGTAAACATGCGCGTATTGACCGCGACCGCCTGACTGCTTGGCATGTTTGTATTGTCCGTCAACCGTTACCGTGGCTGTCTCGCGATAGGCAACTTCGGGGCGGCCGACATCAACCTTGACGTTAAATTCGCGCAACAGACGGTCCACCAATATTTCAAGATGCAGTTCGCCCATGCCGGAAATGATGGTTTCCTTGGTTTCCTGGTCAAGAGAAACAAAAAAAGTCGGATCTTCTTCCGCCAGTTTTTGGAGCGCCGACATGGCTTTTTCGCTGTCCATGCGGCTTGTTGGTTTGACGCTGATGGACATGACCGGCGTCGGAAACTCAATGGTTTCGAGCACAATCGGATGGTCGGGCGCGCAGAGCGTGTCGCCCGTGCGGGTTTTAACCAGGCCAATGGCGGCGACGATATCGCCGGCTTCGGCGGATTCAATGCCTTCCTGGCGGTTGGCGTGCATGCGTACAAAGCGTCCTATGCGTTGTTCCGTTTGCTGGGTGCTGTTCAGGATCGTGTCGCCGGAATGAATGCGGCCGGAATAAATACGCAGATAGGTCAGTTTGCCCATGTGTTTGTCGCTCATGATCTTGAAAACGATGGCCGAGAACGGCTCGTTTTCCGAGGATGCGCGTTGTTGCATCGGCTGATCGTCATCGGCTGCGCCCGCGCTTTGTACGGGCGGTAAATCCGAGGGCGCTGGCAGGAATTGGATTATTCCATCCAATAAATTCTGGATGCCCTTGTTTTTGAAGGCCGAGCCGCAGTAAACCGGAATGACTTTGCGGGCGATGGTGGCTTTGCGGATGATGGAGAGAATTTCCTCTTCCGTCAAATCGCCGGTTTGCAGGAATTTTTCCAGTAAATGATCGTCTTGTTCCGCGCATTTTTCGATGAGATTATTTCGCCATGTTTTGGCTTTTTCCATTTTGGCGGCGGGAATTTCTTCTTCGCGCAGGGTTTGGCCGAGATCCTGATCGTCATAATAAATGGCTTTCATTTTGATCAGGTCAATAACTCCGCGAAACTGCTCTTCTTTGCCGATCGGTACGACGACAGGGACGGTATTGGCGCCGAGTACGTCGCGAATTTCACTCACTACATCAAAAAAGTTGGCGCCGGTGCGGTCCATTTTGTTGATAAATGCAATTTTTGGAACGCCATATTTTTCGCTTTGTTTCCAGACTTTTTCCGATTGCGGCTGGACCCCGCCGACGGCGCAGAAGAGCGCGATCGCTCCATCAAGAACACGCAGGCTGCGTTCGACTTCAGCGGTGAAATCAACGTGTCCAGGTGTGTCAATCAGGGTGATATCATGGTCTTTCCAGGACAACGTTGTGGCGGCCGATGTGATCGTAATGCCGCGTTCACGTTCCTGTTCCATCCAGTCCATTGTGGCCTGGCCGTCATGAACTTCGCCTACCTTGTAGGTTTTGCCGGAGTAGAAAAGCAACCTCTCGCTGACGGTCGTTTTGCCTGCGTCAATATGCGCCATTATGCCGACGTTGCGTATCTTTGCGATATTCATGTAATTTCCCAAAAAATATTTTGCAGATGTTGGTTTTGCCTTGGAAAGCGAGGAACTATGCTGTTTGTTTGTCTCTAAAGCAAGTAAAATCATGCAACAACAAAAAGATTGTATCCCGGAGCATGCTTGTTAGAATGACGGTTCTTTTGAAGGCCTTGCGCCCGTAGTTCAATTGGACAGAGCATCTGACTTCGGATCAGAGGGTTGCAGGTTCAAATCCTGCCGGGCGCGCCATTAACATCAAGCACTTACAGAAACCATCATTTTCGGACAAGCCTAAAAAAGCCATTTTGATACGGCTTTTGATACGGTTTTTGCTTGACGAGCCAATTTTTTCAAGGCATGCTACACCATTGAGCCTACTCCTTTTCGTTGCTACTCACAGCACCAAGAGGTGGTAGAATAATTGGCAAGGAGCTGATCATGCCTAATGTTTTCAAGCGTAAAGGAAGCCAAAACTACTACTGTCGCTTTCAGCATGACGGGAAGGATTTTCTCTTTTCGACCGGAACATCAAATCGGAAGGAC
>CAZMFH010000360.1:0-2207 GCA_964565485.1 uncultured Verrucomicrobiota bacterium
CCAAACTGATTGTGCATGGAGCCACGCGCGATGAGGCCATTGGCCGGATGGCGCGGGTGCTGGCTGAATTTATGATTGACGGTCCAAAAACCACTGCGCCGCTCGGGCGCGCCATTATGAATGACGCTCAGTTTCAGCGTGGTTCTTATGACACGGCTTTTCTCGAAAAATTTTTACAAGACGGATGGATGGGGTGATTGGCTTGATGAAACAGGAGGCGCATTATGGATGTCTGGAAAAAAATGCCTGAACAACAGAAGGGCGCGTCTTTGCCGGCAGCGGAAGTTAAAGGCGAAGATGGAAGCGAACTGGGCTCGATTCGAGTGCATAATAATGTGATTGCCATTATTGCCCGCCTGACGGCGCTCAAGGTGCCCGGTGTTCTGGAAATGAGCGGTTCGTTTGCGGAGGGGCTGGCCAATATGATGAGCAAGTCTTCTTTCGATCGCGGCATCCGCGTCGAGGTGGAGGATCGGAAAATCAATTTGGAGTTGAATATTGTGCTTGAATTCGGCGTACGCATTCCGCAGGTGGCCTGGCAGATTCAAAATGATGTGCGCAAAGCGGTTGAGGAAATGACCGGCCAAAAAGTCGGCGCGGTTAATGTGGTGGTGCAGAGCGTCAAATATTCCGGCGCAGCTTTAAGTAAGGACCAGGCATGCTCCAGCAGTCGCAATGAAGCCGCTCCGGATAAGCCGGCATTATAATGATGCCGGGGAAAGGAAGAATAAAATGAAGATTTTTCATGGGGTATTGAAAGTGGCTCTCTCGTTAACTGTGCTGGCTTTGGGATTATTCCTTTTGGCCAATGCGCTCGGATTCAGCCATCCGATCGGCGATTTTATGTTTAACGACAAGCTGGGGCGTTTTTTAGTGGGGATAGCGTCGGTTTTTTTGGTTTTGCTGTATTGGTTGACTGCCGTTCCGGCGCGGAACGAACATTATCTTTCCTTTGACGGTGAGGGTGGGACGGTCAGCTTGAGCATCAAGGCGATCAACGAGTTTTTGAGCAAGTTGACCGGTGAGTTTGCCGGAATTGCCGGGTTGCGCGCCGATGTTTCCGCCGATCGTTCCGGAAAAATAGAGGCGCGTCTGGAAATCAGCGTCAAGGTCGGAACGGCGGTGCAGCAGTTATCGCAGGCGCTTCAACAACGGGTGCGCGAAACTCTGCGCGATAATCTTGGCATTGCGGAGGTGCATTCCGTCAGGATTATTGTCAATCGCATTGTCGGGATCGAGCCTGCCGGGCGTGTTTCCGAGCCGGAACATTCCGAATGGCAAGGTGTTGCTTCATCATTGCCTGGTTCGGAATGAAGCCTCAGTTGTACGTGTGCGCTTTTTGGCGGAATCTGCGCGGCGAAACGCCTGTCAGAAGCCGGAAGCGAGTCGAAAAATGATATTGGTTCTGGAAGCCGACTTTTTCGGCAATCATATAGATTGTGTCGCTGGTCAGTAGCAACAGCGCTTTGGCGGATTCAATGCGCTGTAATTCCAGATAATGCATGGGCGCCATGCCTGTGCTGTCCGCAAAAATATGCGCAAAACGCGAGGGCGAAATATGCGCATGCTGTGCCAGATCATGGACGCTGAGTTGTTTGCTGAGATTTTTGTTTAAATATTCAATGGTATTTTTTATACGGTCATCCGGTATTTTGGTCGGATGGTCGGCATGGAATTGCTGCAAGAGAAGCAAGATGCGTTCCAGGGCATTTTCGGCCAGTTCGACGCTTTCCGGATGGATATTGCGGCGAAAGATCAATAAATCTTCAAATGCGCGTTTTAATGGGAGGACCGTTTCTTTTGGGGCTAAATGCATGTAGAATGTGCCGGTCGGTTCCTGCGTCCATTCCAGCAGCCGCGTCCATTCCGGATGCGGCCTGAAAATCGCGTAATATTCAAAATAATGCCGTTGTCCCGGGAGGCTGGTTACCTGATACTTCACGTTCGGTTTGGTGAGCGCAAAGTATGGCGCGTAACGGGTGATTTTTTGTTGCTCGGTTTGTTTGATGTTGTCGCCCCTGATTTGCAAGCTTAAAGTCCAGTATGGCCATCCGGCCTGGCGCGTGAATTGAAATCTGTTGCGCGATTGTGATATGCCTGCGGCAATAATCATGGCTGGGAACTCCGAAATTATACTGACCTCATCATGGGTCAGGCGCAATATTTTCGATCAAGCTGGCAGCCGAAAAACAAATCATTTCGACAAG
>CAZMFH010000361.1:0-1173 GCA_964565485.1 uncultured Verrucomicrobiota bacterium
TCGGCATCGAATCCAATAATTACCGCTTACAGGCTGATTCGCCATGCATCAATGTGGGCACAAATTTCGAATGGATGATAAACGCAAAAGATTATGACGCTCACTCGCGTATAGACGTATTTAGCGGCAAAGTTGATATAGGCGCATATGAATATTTAACACGCGGCACATTACTAAAAATGAGGTGATTAATGAAAAACAAAAGCATGTTGGCAAGCTCGCTCATGATCGCATTTGTCGGACTCTTGGCTTACAGCGCCGAATTGGGGTCTGTTCCAGAAGCTACAATCCCGTTTTGTCGGCAGCCCCCGACGCTCGACGGCGCCCTTAATGATGCAAGCTGGCGCGAAGCATGCGTCTTGAATCAATTCAGCAACCCGAAAAACAGCGCCGAATCAGTTACGAATCAGACCGTCTATCTGATGCGCGATAATGATTGGTTATATGTGGGATGTGCAATCCGGCATCCCATGCCAAAGGAAATTCAACAAACTGTTTTTGACGGCACAATGGCTGTGCATCGTGATGATTCTGTTGAATTTTTCCTCGATCCCGGCACAGACGGCGCGCTGTATTATCATTTTGTCATCAGCGCATTTAATGTTCGCAGCTCAAAACGTGTGCTCAAGCAGGCGGAACGCGATCTGCGCTGGGCCATTCCCTGGCGGACAGCAACCAGCATCACGGATTCCGGATGGCAACTGGAAATGGCATTTCCGTTGGGACTGCTCATGCCATACGGCGAACCTGAGCAAGCGCGTTTTAATGTCGTGCTTAATCAGGTTATCCCGGTCATTGATCCGCAGGGCGTGCGCATGGATGAAAAACGACAACATCTGCTTTGGTCTCCAGTCTACAAGACGTTTCATGAACCAGCCCGATTCGGCAAGGCCCATGGTCTGACCAAACCTTATGGAATGCCATTTCTGGCCATGTTCAAGAACGTCGGCATAGGCGGATACACCAATGTCAACGCAGAGTATCATTACGATGTGTCCGGAACCATCCAGAGCTTTGCCGAACACGCAGGCGCCGTAAGAGTTACCGTGTCCGACCAACCCGCCGGGTCAGCGGGGCACACAATCACGCAAACCGTGAATCTTGCGCCTGGAAAAATAACGCCGTTTCGCGCCATGGTTCCCGTTGCGACAATCGGAACGCGCAAGTCTGTCG
>CAZMFH010000361.1:1183-2197 GCA_964565485.1 uncultured Verrucomicrobiota bacterium
TACCGGCTTGCCGTGGGAACAACGCGTTCTTTCCGATTTCGAGAAAGTCAAGTTGATGCGCGTTTTTTTCGATCGCACCTACTACACGACGGAAACCAACGCCTTGCTCCTGGCCTGGTTCGAACTGCCGGAGGCCCTGCTTGATGGAGCACGGCTGAGCGTCAAACATGCGCGTGAGAATGCCGTTTTTGAGACCGACCATGTATCAAATGAAACACAGCTGCCGATTCCCCTGGCAAAAATGGCACAGGGTCGCCACGAATTTGTGGTTAAACTGCTGAACGCTACGGGCGCGGCAATGCTGACGAACACCGTTATATTGGTCAAATTGCCGCCCAAACCAGGATTCGAGTGGAAAGTGGATCGCTTGAACCGGGTCTTGCTGCGCGATGGAAAACCATATTTCCCGTTCGGGCTTGATGTGCAGGGAATGACCGCCGACGATCAGGAAGCATTCAGGGAAATCGCCGGACTGGGATTCAACACGGTGTTGTTCGCAACCAGCCGAACACAAAAAAACCCAAACCCCCTCGAGAGCGCACCGGCTTATATCAGGAATGCGATTGCAAACGGACTGAACGTAATGGCTTGGCCGGACCTTACGTTTTCCCCCCTGAACATGACTACGCTCAAAGGCAAATTACTGTTTGACCAAAAATTAACTGATTCAGAGCGCACAAATCAATTCAAGCAACAATTTGAAAAACACTGGCCGGAGATTGAAAAAGGCATGGCGGCCATCAGAGATTTCCCAAATATCGTCGCGTATTATTCGCTGGATGAACCGGTTGGATTCCAGATACCATCCGGTCGCTTGCTTTATCAACGACTACATGAAATGGACGGATATCGCCCGGTTTTTTTACTCTACTCTTCCTATATCCCTCAAGGCGATGAATACACTGATTGGGGCGATATCCTGGGCACGGATCCCTATTGGACACCGGGCGGCAGCGGACTGCGCGGCGAGCTCAATTACGTCTCCGTGGTTACAGCCGAAACGGATCGGCGCGC
>CAZMFH010000362.1:0-891 GCA_964565485.1 uncultured Verrucomicrobiota bacterium
ATTCCTTCTGTCCTGGCCGGACACGCCATTCTGCTGGTCATGCCCCCCTGCGGCGGAAAATCGCCCTGTTACCCGCTTCCGCCACTGCTCCTGGACGGCATCACGGTGGTGGTCTCGCCGCTGATCGCCCTGATGAAGGACCAGGTGGACAGTCTGACCGCCCGAGGTATCCCAGCAACCTGCATCAATTCTTCACTGACCGATTCCGAGCTTGGCGCGCGCATTGCGCGCATGATGCGCGGCGAATTTCGCCTGGTCTATATCGCGCCGGAACGCTTCAAAAGCGCGCGTTTCATCTCCGCGCTCACGCCCCTTTCCGTGGCGCTTTTCGCGATTGACGAAGCACACTGCATTTCGCAATGGGGACATGATTTCCGCCCCGATTACCTGCGTCTGAAACATGCGCTCCGCGCGCTCGGTCAACCGCCGGTCATCGCGTTGACCGCCACAGCCACCCCGGAAGTCCGCGCCGATATCATTACGCAACTGGCGCTTGATCAGGCCGACCGCCGGACACCCCAAATTTTCGTTACCGGCTTTGCCCGCCACAATCTGGCCTTTACCGTCAAACGCGTTCAAAACAATCGCGACAAAGCGCAGGCCGCGCGCGCGGCCATACGCGCAGGGAAAACCGGCATCATCTATTGCGCCACGCGCAAAAACGTCGAACGCCGCGCACGCGAACTGCGCGAAGCCGGCATTAACTGTGTGGCCTATCACGGCGGAATGACCGACGAACAACGCATTAAATCCCAAAACCTCTTCATGAGCGGAGCGGCGCCGGTGGCGGTGGCCACCAACGCCTTCGGCATGGGCATTGACCGCGCCGACCTGCGCTTTATCCTGCACTATGATATCCCCGGCAGCCTGGAAGCCTATTATCAGGAAGCC
>CAZMFH010000362.1:901-2171 GCA_964565485.1 uncultured Verrucomicrobiota bacterium
AGAACCGGCGCAATGCGAACTGCTCTTCAATTACGCGGACATCCGCACTCAGGAATTTTTCATCGAGGGCGCCAATCCCACCCGCGCGCTTATTGCCGACACGCGCGAAACCCTGCTGCGCTTGTGCGCCAATGGAACCATCCAAATGCCGATCAGCTCCATCGCCCAAGCCGTGTCTTCCGCTCCCAACGAGATGGCAACCGCCTCAGCGCTCCATCTGCTTGAACGCGCCGGATTTATCCGCCGCTACTACATCCCGGGCGAACGCGCTTACACAACCGAGCTGATCCTCCCCATCGCGCCGATGGAAAGTCTGGCCATTGACTACGAACGTCTGGATGCCAAGCGCGAGCGCGACAACCTCAAGTTGCGGCGCATGATCAGCTATGCCGACTGTTCCGTCTGCCGACAGTACTATATTTTGAGCTATTTTGGCGACACAGAGGCCGAAGAACACCGCGCATGCGGACGCTGCGACCGCTGCCTGACCAATTCCACCGCGCGCGCGCACGCGCGCCTCCCGACGGCCGCAGAAACGGTTATGATTCAAAAAACCCTTTCCTGTGTGGGTCGCCTGCAAGGCCGTTTCGGACGTGGACGCATCACCCAGGTTCTGGCCGGTTCGCGCGCCAAAGAAGTGCTCGAAAACGGCTTGGACCAACAAACCACCTACGGATTGCTGTCCACGGAAGGTTCCGATTTCATATGGAGCCTGATCAACACACTCATTGACGCCGCCTGCATCGCGGTTAGCAGCGACAAATATCCGACACTCGCCCTGACACCGCTCGGCTATGAAGTGGCTCAGGGCAAAAAGAGCATTCCGATTGTCATGCCGTCCCGACGCCAGGCGCCGCAGCAAATTCAGCCCAAATGACGCCGAACCAGCGCCGGACACCCAGCCAATCAATACCGCCGAGGCATCATTATTGGC
The DNA here is from genome assembly GCA_964565485.1 of uncultured Verrucomicrobiota bacterium. Classification (GTDB taxonomy): domain Bacteria; phylum Verrucomicrobiota; class Kiritimatiellia; order JAAZAB01; family JAAZAB01; genus CAZMFH01. The sequence continues at coordinate 1,836 of CAZMFH010000362.1, forward strand.
GCGCCTGAAAAAATGGCGACGTCAAAAAGCAATAACCATGGGTGGCGTGCCCGCCTACATAATTTTTACCGACAAAACCCTGCACGACCTGGCCCATGCCCGCCCTTGCACCCTGGAGGACATGCAGCTCATCAGAGGCATCGGCCCCGCCAAAGCCATGCGCTTCGGCAAGGAAGCACTCAAGATCATCAATAACTCAACAGAACAACAAGCGCATTGACAAAAACTACAACATTCGATTCGCTTTCAAAAGTCAGCTTTTGAAAGCAGTATATGGGCGAAGCGCCCAAACCTGCCTGGTCTCCGGCAATGACGGCTGTGCCGGACTTTCCCTTA
>CAZMFH010000363.1:0-2162 GCA_964565485.1 uncultured Verrucomicrobiota bacterium
TGACAAACAACGGGAGGTGGCCTAACTTGCATCAAGAACCTTTAACTGTGGAGAAAATAAAAAAATATTGCTTTCAGGCAAGGGCATATTACACTTTTGACCAATCGGGATCGCTGATCAACCGTTAACGCGGGAGGCCGTTTATGCAAAAGAGTTCTGTTAAACAAATTATTAGGACAATGTGCGTTGTGTTTGTGGCCGTCGCGGCGGCGGTTTTGCCGGCTGATCTTTATGCCGGCCTACAAGCGAATTACCAGGCTGAATTGCCGGTTGCAAACGGCGACAAAATCCGTCTGGCGCCGGGTTGTTATGCCGCCGAATTCGAATTGATGGATAGTGCGCACCAAGTCTATAAGCGTGGCAAGCTGAACAGTTCTTTTTATTATTTTCCGGTCTATCTTGACGGTTATGTCGGCGTGCTTTACGGCAATATCCGTGTAACCACCCGTGCGCGCGGCGCCGGCGAGCCCGATCTGGTTTCATTCTTTGCCGCTGATCTTGATGGAGACCGTCTGGCTGATCCGAACGAAATCATTAACGGCGAATGGTATGCCTGGCTGTCGCGTGCCGGCTATCAGGTGCATCAGAATATGCCTGATTTGGAAAAATCCGGCGGAACTTTTCTGGGCGCCGATTTTGACGGCGACGGGCTTCTGGACTGCGCCATGGTGGTTGGCAGTCAATGGTATCTCTGGAGTTCTTCGGCCGCTTATGCGGCTTCCGGTCCTTTTGATCTGGGTGTCGCCGGCGATGTGCCCATGGCCGCTGATTTTGACGGAGATGGTTTGGCCGATCCGGCTCTGGCGGTTGGCGATGCGCTTTATGTCTGGCTCTCGCGCAACAATTACCAACCATTGGCGCCTTTTAATCCGGGCATTCCATTGTTGACGCCGGCTTGCGGTGATCTGGATGGCGATGGGTTGGCCGATTTGGCCTCGCTCGTGGATGGCAGCTGGTATGTGCTCTTTTCCAGAGCCGGTTACCAGCCCACAGTCCCGTTTGACCTGCGCGTGCCGGGTTTTCCGCTGATCGCTGATTTTGACGGTGATGGTAAAGGCGATCCCGCTGTGCGCGCTGTGAACGGCACATGGCATATCTGGCTTTCCGGTGCGGATTATTATCATGTTGCCGTGCCCCTGCCGACCGAGCCGCTGGGTCGGAGTCTTACGCCTAAAGTAGCCGCCATGATTGTTGGCGAACCAGCTGCGGCTTATGCCTTTGCGCATATTTCCGACGGCATTAACGATATTACCGACGCCATTGTGCGCGCCAACGATTCGCTCTTGCGGTTTGGTATGGAATTGGTGCTGACCAATAACGGACAGGTAACGACAAATTTCCTGCCGCTTTACCACGGTCAGGTTGCCGGCGCGGCTGCCGGCAGTCTTGTGCGCTTGAGTGTTACCAACAGCAGCGGACAACAAATCTATCAATCTGCAGCGTATGCCATTCCCGGTCAAATCGAAATGACTGCCCCGACGGAAGGTCAGATTTTGCCTTTGAGCGGCAATGTCAATATGGTCTGGACCAAACCGAATGGCGCGGATGGTTTTTACGCCAGTTATATTGCGCCGGATAATAATGATCCCGCAACGGAACAGGGGCTTTACAATATCTATGTGCCATCCTCAGTCAGCCGGATTGCGGTGCCGTCCTCCAATCTGGTTGCCGGCGCAGCGCAGTTCAAGGTCTCGGCTATGGCCGGCGATGTTGATATTTTCGAGCGCGATGTTGATCCCGACAAATCCTTCCTGATCGTTGCCACGGAAGACAGTGTGACTGCCTCAATCAGGGGAGCCTCCGGGACAGCGGCAGGACCGGACTCATTAACCGCCCGGCAGGGTTTGATTATCGCCAAGGAATATTCGAAAACCGAACAAGGCTTGCGATTTACCGTGCGCGAGAGCAATCCGGAGCAAATCACGCAGGCCGGCACGGTGCGGCTGAATTTCGAAATGCGCCGTTTCAAGATGAGCGTGGCCTTTGTGAAAGCTTATGATATGAGCGGTAAGGAGTATTATTCATGGGAGAAAAAACGTATTTTCAAGAGTAAAAAGAAAAAATACGAAATTATTTTCGGGGTGCAACCGGGCACAACAATTGTTATCGGTACGCATGACGCCTCCTATCAAGGCGGCAGCTATAATTAAAGCCTGAGTTAT
>CAZMFH010000364.1:0-2158 GCA_964565485.1 uncultured Verrucomicrobiota bacterium
AGGGAAAGGCGCCGCCGCCTCACGGCGACGGCTACAAAGGTTGGGAGCAAAGGAGGAGAAAGTGTGGAGCGATTCTGGCGCTAAACGCTGACCGCTAAACGTGCTTTCGTAGTTGCGCCGGCTCCGGCTATGCCGGGTTGGGATAACATGGGAATAATCATGAAGCTGAATTTAAAACGACCGCTGGCCATTTTTGATATCGAATCAACCGGCATCAATCCCCGTCTGGACCGGATTATTGACTTGGCTTTTGTTATTATGTTTCCGGATGGGAGACGCGAGCAACATACATTCCGCGTCAATCCGGAAATTCCGATTCCGGCGGAAGCCACAGCCATTCATCATATCACCAATGCGGATGTTGCCGATGCGCTGCCGTTTCGCAAGGTGGCCGGGCGGATTCTGGAGCTGATTGCCGGTTGCGACCTGGGTGGGTTCAACGTCATTCGATTCGATATTCCCATGCTGGTTGAAGAGTTTGCCCGTGCTGGTTATGCTTTTAATCCGGAAGAACGGTGTGTTGTTGATGTGCAGCGCATTTTTCATAAAAAGGAACCGCGCAACCTGGAAGCTGCGCTTGCTTTTTATTGCAACCAGCCGCATCCCGATGCGCATGGCGCCCTGGCCGATACTCTGGCGACAGTGGCGGTTTTGGAAGCTCAGCTGGAAAAATACACCGATCTGCCGTCTTCAGTTGAAGCGCTTAATCAGTTTTGCAGTCCTCCGCGCGATGCCGCCTGGGCAGATCGCTCCGGCAAACTGAAGTGGGTCAACGGAGAATTGCTGATCAACTTTGGCGCGGCTAATTTCGGTCAGAAACTGAAAGACCTTGTCCAAACCAACCCGAAATTCCTGCAATGGATCCTCAAAAGCGATTTTCCGGTGGATACCAAACAGATTGTAGCCGATGCGCTGGAAGGGCGTTTGCCCGATCCGCCCGTTGTAACAGAAACCCTGAATCCGGGAGAAAATGCTCCTAATTTTTAAAGCGGTTTTATGGGCGCTGAAAATAGCGTTGGTTGTTTATATTGGTTTGTGCCTGTTGCTTTTTTTGCGCCAGTCGGCGCTGGTTTATTTTCCTTCAGCCGAGATTTTGCAGACTCCGGCGGAAATAGGGCTGGCTTATGAAGATGTTCAATTGCTGACTTCCGACGGCTTGTGTTTGGCGGCCTGGTATGTTCCCTTTCCGGACGCGCAAAAAACTGTCTTGATATGCCATGGCAACGGCGGCAATATCGGCGACCGTCTGCCTGTGATTAATCTTTTTCATGAAATGCGCCTAAATGTTCTGATCTTTGATTATCGCGGTTACGGCGGAAGCGCAGGCAGGCCGTCGGAAACAGGCACTTATCGCGACGCAATGGCAGCATGGCAATATTTGGAATTGAAGCGCGGAATTGCGCCGGGCAATATCGTCGTTTTCGGGCGTTCACTGGGCGGCGCCGTGGCCGCCCAGTTGGCGCAACAAAAAGCGCCGGGCGCTTTGATTCTGGAAGCCACATTTACATCAATCCCGGAGCTTGCCGATCGGTTTTATCCATGGCTGCCGATTCGCTGGCTCTGCCGTTTCAGCTATAATACTTTGGAGCGTATGCCGAAAATCAATTGTCCGGTCATGATTGCTCATAGCCGCGATGATGAAATGATTTCTTTTGAACACGGGCTGCGCATCTTTGAGGCGGCGCGCCATCCGAAGACTTTTTTTGAACTTACCGGCAGCCATAATGACGGCGAAGCTTTTTTCTCGAAAGCGTATGGTCGCAAGCTGAAAGAATTTTTGAGCGAAGATTGATTCTGCCATGTTCGCAGGTTTTGCGGCATTCTGCCCGCATTACGGATCCTGGCACAATTTAATGATCTGCGCCTTTTTGTCGCTATCCGGCTGCTTTGTTTGAATCGAATTGCGCCATTATGTCGCGCGTTTTGCGTGTGAGTTTGTGTTTTATCGCCGTTGAATATATACCTTAATAGTTATAAACAAATGAATTGTATTGCTGATGTTATGTTTGTTATTAGGAGTTGGCATGCAAAATGCTCATTATTCATTCGAAATTGCTTTCGAAAGTCAGTTTTTGGAAGCAGTATTCATATAGGAAGTCAGGAGTTAGAAGCATTAAAAAAATGCAAGAGATAAGATTTGCATTTCGCTGAATGCTGC
>CAZMFH010000365.1:0-2122 GCA_964565485.1 uncultured Verrucomicrobiota bacterium
CTTAACGCCTTATCAACAAGACATTACACAGGCAGGAATGCCTGTGCCACCTTCAATTTGTCAAAAATGTGTTACCTCGAAATGAGCTATGCCTCATTATTCCGTTTTTTTATCGGCATGGCCGTTTTGGGCACTGGCGGCTTTGTTCGGGTTCATTCGGCTGCGCTTTGTTAATGGGCGGCGCGCTGTTTTTTTCACTGATCAGCGCCAGCGCCACGGGGACAAGCCAGAATTGCGCCATTTGCACGATATGATCAGGATAGTCGCCCATGCCATAGAGGTGAATCATCAGCAGTATGCCGGCCACCGTGCCCGGCAACATGCGTTGACTAAATGTTGCCTGTTGCCGGATACAACGCGCCAGGCTATAGCCGAGCATGCTCCAGGCGGTTAGATGTAAAATGAGTCCGGTCCAGCCGAATTCAAACAGTAATTTAAGCCAGAATTGATGCGGATGCGGGTAATGAAAGCGCGAACGCGGCGGCTGGCTGGCATAATAAGTCTCGACAAAATTGCGCTTGCCGTAACCATGCCCGAACCAAGGATGTTCCCGGCAAAGTTTCCAGGTATGCCGCCAGACTGTATCGCGCTCGCTGAAATTCGACATGCTGCTTTTTTCAAGAAAACGCGGATTGATGCGCTCAATGTTCAAAATCACGGCGCCTCCCGCCAGAGCCAAAACAAAAAACCAAAGCAACTTGCCCTTCCAGCCCGGAATAAGCAAACCCAATCCGGCCAAAGTCAGCGCAAAGGCAATTTGCGGTCCGCGCGATGCCATAATCAGCATGTGCGCCAGACAAATCGCCAAACCCAAGCCACAGCCGGCGGCGCGCCGGAAACTTGCCCGCCATATCCAGCCAAAATATAAAAAAACAAAAATGGCCGCGCCGGCCATTAAACTGGCCACATTGGCATGATTAAGAACAAATGGCTCAAAAACATGTCCCTTAACCATCAATTCCGGGCCAAGCGCAAAGGCAAGGCGGATGATATCGCAGCCCAATATCCCGGCAATCGCAACGGCGCTGTAAAAAAGGGCTGCTTTAATTCTGGCGCTTGTATTAAAAAGCACCGCGATGGCCAAAACCCCCGCAATGATTTCCAGGAACCCGCTGAAATCACGCAAAGAAAGCCGCGCCTGCCCGGAAAACGGCAAAGAAATCACAAAATGGATCAACACAACAATAAAGGCAATTCCGGCCGGTTGTTTCCATATTTTGGCGCTTGAAGAAAGTTTGGTCAGCGCAAACAGGCAGGCGCCGAAAACAACAATATCCTGCAGCGCTTTTGAGGAAAAGCCCCAGATTAAAATCGCGAGCGCTGTTGCCGATAATATCCGCACCGCCGGCACATCTTGCGAGCAGGCGGATATATGCCGCAGATAGTCGGCAATTGCGCCGCTCCAACCTTGTGCCTTGCCTTTTAGATCATCGGCCATATCCGCATTCGACAGAAAAAATGGCCGCGCCGGAAGGGACGCGGCCATTTCTGAGATTCAACGGCAATTTATTTCGCCGGCGCGTTTTCAACCGCAGGCGGCTCAACGCTTTTCACATAAAACAGTCTTTTGCCGCCTTCATTGCTGAAGGTGCCGCGTACGCGTACCTTTTGGCCGTCCATGGCTTCAAGCGGCTTGCTGCCTTCATCAAGCGGAATATCATAACTGTTGACAATCAACGTGATGGCAACCACCTTGCCGGATTCGTCTTTCTTCACGCTGACCGTGCCCGTTTTGCGCAACTCCAGGGCGCTCATAACCGGCGCAGCTTCCGGCGCCGGCGTGGCGACGGCCGGCGCAGCTTCCGGAGCTGCCGGCGCGGCGGGCGGTTCCTGTGCCGGCATGCTTTGCGTTGCCAGCACGAAACAGATTGCGGCGATCAAAAGACCAAAATTTTTAATTTCCATTTTATTATCCCCCGATGTTTCTGAACGGTTTCCGATATCCGGACTTTCCGCAAGCCCGGCACAATTAATTAACGGTTCCTTTTCGAACCGTGTTTTTTTATTTTGTTCGCCCTCTCACTATTCTTTCCATGCACCTCCTTTTCCAGAAACTACGTTGACTTTTTAAACAAACGCGTATTTCAAACTCATTATTTCATCAACAAGCCGATTAAGACGC
>CAZMFH010000366.1:0-452 GCA_964565485.1 uncultured Verrucomicrobiota bacterium
AATATATGGCATGACGGGCGAATCGAGATCAAAATTGTATTCGCCGAATCCGCCGAGGCCGAGCCCCATGTGGTTGCCGTCATAACCCCAGTCCAGTAGTCCGCCAACCGCAATATTGTCGAAGACAAAGTAGCCTAATCCACTTTCCAGAAGCCAGTCGGTTTTGCCTTCCGCATTGCTGAAATCCAATTTGCCGCCCAAACGCAACTCCATGGTGTCCATCGGCAACATTCCGCCGGAGGCGCTGAGCGCTGCCGCAAGCATTGAAATCAAAAGGACTTTTTTCATACAACATTCTCCTTGCGAAATATTGTGATTGTTTTTCTGTTGGAAATGTCCGATATTCTATTTGAACTTAATTTTTCGTCAAGCTAATTATCTCAATCAAAGGCGGTGTGTATGACTTTGATCCGACAGGAAACAAAAATCCTTGCCACCCTTGGCCCGGCCTC
>CAZMFH010000366.1:462-2114 GCA_964565485.1 uncultured Verrucomicrobiota bacterium
TCATCAAGGATTTGGGCGGCAATTTCGTCCGCCTTTCGCACTATCCTCAGCATCCCGATTTCCTGGATGCCTGCGACCGTCTCGGCATTCTGGCTTATGCGGAAATCGCTTCCTGGCAGCACATTGGCGGCGCGCGCTTCATGTCCAACGCCGAAAACATGATGCGCGCCATGATTCGGGAGGGATGCGACGGATTCCGGATCAATATGAGCCACATGCGCGCAGAGGATCTGGCCGGTCTGGTTAAGCAGACGCGTCAGGCGTCGAGCGCACAGGGAGAGCCTTTGGCGGTGGTTGTGGATTTGGGCGGACCAAAATTACGGGTGGGTGAATTGCCGGGTGGACAAAAAAAGCTTGAAGAAAACGCAACCTTGGTTATCGGACGGGACATTCCTGTTTCTCATCCGGAAACCATTGCGGATTTGCGCCCAGGTCAGCGTATTTTGTTGGATGACGGCAAGCTGGAACTGGAGGGATTGCGCGCAGTGGCGGATGGTTTTGAGGCGCGTGTCAGGAATGGGGGCGTTTTAATTTCAGGCAAAGGCTTGAACCTGCCGGATACTGATTTGTGCCTGCCGACTCTGACGGACAAGGATCGCAAGGATTTGGCCGCTGCGGCTAAGGCCGGGGCTGATTATGTGTCGCTTTCCTTCGTGCGGAAGGCCGAGGATATTGTGGAGGCGCGGCGTCTGATTGCAGGGGCAGGCGGGGAAAGCCCGCGTTTAATCGCCAAAATCGAAAAGCCTTCCGCCGTGGAGCAGTTTGATGCGATTCTTGATGTTGCCGATGGTATTATGGTGGCGCGTGGAGACTTGGGCGTCGAGGTTGCGCCGGCGCGTGTCCCGGCGCTGCAGAAACGCATTATCAGCCGCACCAACGCCAAAGGCAAAACCGTGATCACCGCGACGCAGATGCTTGAATCCATGATTGCCTGTCCGCGCCCGACCCGGGCGGAGGTTTCGGATGTGGCCAATGCCGTTTGGGATGGAACGGATGCCGTGATGCTTTCCGGGGAAACTGCGGTTGGCCGTTATCCTCTCGAAACAGTGCGCATGATGCGTGATATTATCGCCGAAGCTGAAAAATCGGCTCTGCCACGGCGCGAAGCTTTTTCCGGACAGACAAGAATTCATGCGCTTGCGGCGGCGGCGGTGGATGCGGCGGAAGAATTGCGCGCGGCTGCTATTGTTGCCATAACGGTTTCGGGTTATACCGCCCAGATGGTGGCGCAAAGGCGGCCTATTACTCCGCTTGTGGCTGCGGTTCCCAACGAACGCATCCGCGATGTTTTGGCGCTTGTTTGGGGAATAACGCCGGTGGTTATTCCATGGCAGGAGCATTCGGATGAGTTTTTCGGCATTTTGGAACAGTCTGCCGTCGCCGGCGGAGAACTCAAACGCGGTGATACTGTCGTGATGGTTAGTGGTTCCACCAAGCTGCGTGGCGCGGATTATGTCATGAAAATCATTACCGTGCCTTGATGGATGCCGGCAAGGCGCAAAAAGCAAAGCATTTTTACATAAGGTTGCAAAGGATTTCTCTGAAATATGACGCGCCTGGCGAACTCCTGTTAAAACCTGGATCCGTGACGGGATTTTTATTAAACATCTCCATTTTCAAAACTCATGTTTTGAAAGCATTCAGAATCCAGA
>CAZMFH010000367.1:0-2106 GCA_964565485.1 uncultured Verrucomicrobiota bacterium
CAAAATTTTTAACTGATTTTGGCGGTCATCAGAATGCTCAATTTAATGATGCAATTGCAACCTTAAAAGCAAGAAATGTAAATGCTGTGCCGGTGGCGATTCTGGATGGCGTTTTGTACATAAAAGGGCAGAACAAGATGTATAAAGATATTACCGGCAGATATGGAAGCGCAAACATTATGAGCGCGCTTGTGTTGCGTGATTTTGTATATCAAATATAGGTTATCATGTTCCTTTCTTATAATAACAAGAAGGATGAGCGCGAGATTCTGGGGAAAACCTTGCGGGCGCAACTGAAGCTTCTTTCCGGGAATGGGGCGGCAAATAAACTGTTCCACGCGGAAAATTTGTCGGTTTTGCAAAGCTTGCTTGACAACTATGCCGCGAAAGTGGACTTGGTGTACATTGATCCTCCTTTTGCCACAAACGGATGTTTTAAAATCGGGGCGGATCGCACGAGCACTGTCAGCAGCAGTAAAGAAGATAAAATTGCGTACAGCGACACAATCGTTGGCGAGGAGTTTTTGGAGTTTTTACGGGAACGATTGATTTTTTTGCGCGAGCTTTTGTCTGCGCGTGGTTCCATCTATTTGCATATTGATTACAAAATCGGTCATTATGTGAAAATTATTATGGACGAAGTCTTTGGCCGGAATATGTTCCGGAATGATATTGCGCGTATTAAGTGTAATCCCAAAAATTTCCACCGCAAGGCGTATGGCAACATTAAAGATTTGATTCTTTTTTATTCCAAAACAGATTTGCCTATTTGGAATGATCCGCATATTTCTTTTTCAGAGGAAGACGCAGAGCGTTTGTTCAATAAGATTGATCAAACAGGGCGACGATATACGACAATTCCCCTGCATGCGCCGGGAGAAACTGTTTGCGGAAATACCGGCAAAGAATGGAAAGGCATGAAGCCGCCGCGCGGTCGCCATTGGCGGACTGATCCTGATGTCTTGCAGGAATGGGATAAGCAGGGATTGATTGAATGGTCGGCAAATGGGGTGCCACGCAAGAAAATCTTTTTTGAGGAAAAAGAAGGGAAAAAAATGCAGGATATTTGGGAGTTTAAAGACCCGCAATATCCGCAATATCCAACGGAGAAAAATTTGGGTTTGTTGAAATTCATTATCGAAGCTTCCTCCGATGAGGGCGGCTTGGTGCTCGATTGTTTTTCCGGCTCCGGCACAACACTGGTTGCGGCACAATTGCTGGGGCGGCAGTGGATGGGGATTGACAAGTCCGAACAAGCCATTATTACGACGCAAAAAAGACTGGCGGAATTGCCGGATACCTTGTTTGCAAAGGTTGAATATGAGTTTTGGGTTGATTGTGGATGTTGTAAAAAGAAGAAAGGAACAGGTGGCTGTAATGCATGATATCAAAATCACCAATGCTTTGATTGTGGATGGCAGGGGAACGCAGGCATGGGCGGGCGAATTGGCGATCAAAGACGGCCGTATCGCGGCGCTCGGCACAAGTGTTGCCGAAGCGGCCCAAACCACGCTTGATGCGAAAGGCCATTTCGTGGCGCCCGGTTTTATTGATTTGCACACCCATTGTTTGCCGGGGCTCTGCGAGAATTTTTTGCAGGCTGGTGTTACCTCGGTGATTGGGGGGAATTGCGGGTTTTCTCCGCTCGATATGGCGGATGTGGCTGTCAGGTGTTCCCGCGCCTGCGGTCCGAACCTGGGCATGTTGGTTGGGCACAACAGTGTGCGCATCAAGGTGATGGGGAATGTTGCGCGCAAGCCTGTGCCTGCGGAGTTGGCGCAGATGTGCGCCCTGGTGGAGCAGGCGATGACGTCCGGTGCGCTCGGGCTTTCTTCCGGGCTGACGTATGTTCCGGGCAACTATGCGCAGACGGATGAGGTTGTTGAACTCGCGCGCGTCGCATCGCGTTTCGGCGGCTACTATGCCAGCCATATGCGCAATGAGGCTCACGCATTGCTTGATTCCATCAGGGAAACTGCGGAAATAGGGCGCTTGGCCGGGTTGCCGGCGCATGTTTCGCATATCAAGGTTGCCGGGATGAAGAATTGGGGTAAAAGCGCCGATGCGCTGCGGCTTTTGGATGATCTTTGCGCCGGGGGGTTGGAC
>CAZMFH010000368.1:0-2096 GCA_964565485.1 uncultured Verrucomicrobiota bacterium
CATGACGGCAGAATCATTCCAGCTTTTTTATTGTCTATGGGATGCTAATGAACCCTTTTCATTCTTTTCGCGCCGTTACATTTTGCGCTTGTCGTCGCCGGAAGCGGTGTTAGGCCACCCGCTATTTGGCGCGCTGTTTGAGACTTGGGTAATGTTGGAATTACGCAAGCAAGTTCAAGCGCTTGGAACGTTGCCGGCTTTCCATCACTTTCGATTGCACAGCGGCATAGAAGTGGATTTGGTCGCGGAAATCAACGGAACATTCTTTCCAGTTGAGATCAAGGCTGCGTCATCCGTTAAACCGCGCGATGCGGCAGGTATTGCGCGGTTTCATGATATGATCGGCAAGCAAGCCGGTGCTGGTCTTGTTGTCTATTGCGGAAAACGGGTGTTGCGCCTGTCAGCGCGTTGTCTGGCCGTCCCTTTTGATCTTACAATGGAATAGTGTAATTTCGACTGTTCTGCAATGATTTGCGAAAAAGTCTCGACTATTCTGCAATGTTATGAAGAATAGTCGAGTATGAAGCGCTATTTATATGAGGTGATTCAACGTGATTTGGCCAAGAAAATGGTCATGCTCACGGGTCCCAGACAGGTTTGAAAAACATATCTAACCAAGGATCTTTGCCTCATTTTGAAGCCGCCAATTTATTGAATCGGCTGGGTGGATTCCCCGAGTCGTTTTTGTCCGATTCAGAAGAGGAGGCAGCGCGCTGGCACCGCCAGTATTATACGGATTTAATTCGTGAAGATATCCTTGAATTCAGCCGGTTGCATGAGGTGCGGGCTATGCGATTGTTGGTTGATTTGCTGCGGACACGTGTTGGCTCGTCCTTGTCCTGTGCGTCTATTGCCGGAGACCTGCAAATTAGATCGTCGAGAGATTAATTGAGAAGTATTTTTTTGGGGAATATATGTCCATTATTCTTGTAACCGGCGCGACCGGCGCGGTAGGTCCGTGCGTGGTGCGCGCTTTATGCGAAGCAGATCATGTTGTCCGTACTTTTGCGCTCGATCGCGCGCCGACGGGAATGCTGCCTTCCGGTGTTGAGGAATTGATCGGCGATATTGGCGATGCGCCGGCGGTGCGGCAAGCCATGCAGGATGTTGAGGTTGTCATTCATCTGGCGGCGCTTTTGCATATTGTCAATCCGCCACTTGAAATGCTTGCCAGATATGAGCGGATTAACGTTGGTGGAACGCGAAGCGTGGTGGATGCGGCTTTGGCGGCGGGTGTTGGCAGGATGGTTTTGGCGAGTACGATTGCGGTATATGGATCTTCCGGAGGACGTGTGCTTGATGAAACTGCTGATCCTCACCCGGATTCATTTTATGCGCGCACAAAGCTGGCCGCCGAAAAAATTGTTTTGGACGCTCGTCTGCCCGATGGGCGGCCGCTTGGAACTGCGCTGCGGTTCGGCGCGATTTATGGCGGACGAATCAAGGGCAATTATGAGCGCTTGGTGCGGGCCTTGGCGCATAATCGTTTTATTCCCATCGGTTCGGGCGCAAACCGGCGCACTTTGCTTTATGTAAAAGATGCCGCTGCCGCTGTGGTGTTGGCGGCTTGCCATCCTGCTGCGGCCGGTAAAGTTTTTAATGTTAGCGATGGACACTTTCATTCGCTCTGTGAAATTATAGCGGCTATTTGCGGCGCATTGGGGCGCCGGCCTCCGCGTTTTTCCGTTCCACTCGGCGCGGCGCGCGCCGCGGCGGCTTTCATTGAGGATGCGCTGCGCCTGATTGGCCGCCGTTCGCCTGTTGGCCGGGCCACAATTGAGAAATATACCGAAGATATTGCCGTAACAAGCGAGCGTATTCGGATGGAGCTGGGGTTTGTGCCGCAATATGATTTAGTGGCTGGCTGGCGCGATGCGCTGGCTGAAATGCCGGTTGAATTGTAAGGAGCCTTTACCAATCACGGATCCAGGGGAAAGTTAAAATTATCAATTAGCCTGAATAATTCATGAAATATTGCGAATTATTCACCCTTCGGGCTTCGACTACGGTCTGAATACAGACCTTCGCTCAGGGTTAACCTTGACCTGAATCCGTGATGAGGTCAGGATGCCGCAGCTGCAAGGCGCGAAGCATGC
>CAZMFH010000369.1:0-2095 GCA_964565485.1 uncultured Verrucomicrobiota bacterium
CAGAGATATGGTCAAATCTTCCATGTCCATAGTAACGCTTTCCTTGCCCAGCGCATAAAGAAAATGGATCAAGGCGGGTAGATCGGTCTCCCAGGTGCATTCAATCGGCATTTGAAAACAGTTGCCGACCTTTTTTTCTTTTTGCGGCCGGCGTTGCACAAGATTGACGCCATGCTGCCGGGCAACGCGTTCCAGGATTTTCAAATAATCGGCGGTAACATCCATGTCCGGCGGGTAACCGGACAGACGCGCGCGCAGTTCCGCCAGACGTTGATGCCAGACATCCTGATTGCCGATCAGGCGTTCGGCAATTTCAATGCGCTGAACCAAAGCTTTTTGATTTTCTCCGCGTTCGCGCCATGTTTTTAATTTCGGCGCGCCAAGGATATAAGTGATGGTAAACAGGATCAATAATCCCGTCAGCAATCCCAAGCCGGCTTCCCGCGATGTGATTTTCATTGTTTATCCTCGGGAAATTGCGCGTTCATCTGAAAGGTCTGGACGGTGATATCGCGTCTTTTGCTGGGTTGCGTGCTGCCCATTTCGATGTTCCGGAAAAGCGCCGATTGATCAAGCGCTTTTTTGAAATCGTAAATCGGATTCACCGATAATGCTTCTCCGCGGATGGTAACATTTTTGCCTTTCTTAAACTGGAAATTGGTCAATTCAACTTCCTCGGGCAGCAAGGCGCTGGTTTCGCGCAGGCATTCCAAGGCGGAACGCGTGCGATTCAGATACAGCTCGAACGATTTAATTTGCCGCTGCAAGAGGCGCACGTCTTCGGCCGGTTTATGCAATTGCGCCGCTTGCTGCTCCAGCCGCTTCAGATGGGCGTGGTTGATCTGATAGCCGATCAGGAAAGCCGAAAGTCCTGCCGCCCAGACGCCCAGCGCAACTGCGGCGGTGATAATTAAGCGCCGCCGGTTATGGGTTGCAAGCGTATTGACGCGCCAGGCAAGCGGCACAAAATCAAGCAGAGCATGACGGCGCGGTTTGCCGTCGCGCGGCGCGATGAAAGGCTGCTCCATGACGCGGCGCGCGAGACCTTCGCTTAAAGGCGGCAATTCCTCCAGAGCGCGCAGGACAATCGCTCCCTGCAATTCGCGGATCAAGCGTTGCCGGATCGGTTCCGTTTCGATTGCGCGCTGCCAGAAAACGAGGCTGCCGACCGGCGCGGCGCCGTGTTCCATATCAAGCGATATGACCAAAGCCCGCAGATCCTCGGCCAGTTCTGCGGCATATTCCTCTGCCGTCAGACCGGCGGCCGGCCCGGCTGCCTTGAAAGCCAGCGGTGATCCGTTCTGTGTGGCAATCCAGAGTCCGCCGGATGCTTCCAGAATCAAAAAGACATGCCGTCCGTTTTGCGGAACGGCCTTATGATCCAGCAGTAATTGCCACCAACCCATAGCTTCGGCATCTATGCGTTCGACGGACAATCCTGCCGCGCGCATGGCTGCGCCCAGAGTTTCCACTGTTTCCCTTGGCATTGCCGCAATCAGGATGCGGTTGATGTTTTCGGCGGTTTGCAGGATTTCGTATGATACCGCCATGCTGTCTTCAGGAAAGGGCGCAAAACGCACCACCTGCAGACGGATCATATCCGCGGTTTCGTTCGGATCGGCAGCGGGCAAATCGGCAACCCGCAAGAGCATTTGCGCCGGCGCAATGCCGACGACAATCGGGCCTTTCAGGTCGGAGCAATATTGCGCCAGCAAGGCGGATTGTCCGGAGGCTTCCGTTTGCTCGGCAGCAGAGCTTTCGCATGCTGTTCGTTTGAAAGCAAGCTTTTCGGTCTTTTTGTTGCCGGAAGCCAGCGTGGTCCATTCCACGCAATCGGCATGTAATAATAAACCGGTTATAGTGCGGCGCGCCATAATGTGATACCCAAGGCGGGCTTTGCCCGCAACCAAATTCACCAGCGTTCATTCCAGCGCTGAATAAGACTACTCACCACGGAGGCACGGAGACACCGAGTTAAGAAAAACGGAGGTTTTCCCAAACCCGTTATCGGCTCATCGCCGATACCAAGTTTGGCAAAACAGCCTTTGTCTGGGAGCAAGAAGAGAGTTTTCATTCTTTCGTCCATCATCTCCTT
>CAZMFH010000370.1:0-2085 GCA_964565485.1 uncultured Verrucomicrobiota bacterium
GATATGTTGTTTTTGAATTCCGCGCGGCGCGACAATGTGTAAGACATAACCGATATTTTCATTTGTATGTACTCCTTAACGTCAGAATCGGAATCGCTCATTTTAACCCGGATCCGGCTATGCCGGGTTGGGACGCTACATCATGACGAGATGATTGTTGTAATACTCAAAATTGCGGCGCGCGCTTTCAAGCGGATTTACGCTTTGCGTGTGTTGTTCGAGGACAATCCAACGGACGCCTGTCTCAACGGCAGCCCGGTAAATGACCGGCAAATTCATGCAGCCGGTTCCGAGTTCGGTTGATAGGTTCATGCCGTTTTGGCTGGTTCTTTTTGTTTGCGGTTCCGGAGGTTTCAAGTCGTTAAAATGGATTTGCGGAATGCGTCCAGCATAGCGTCTCAAATAGTCGCACGGATCAAGTCCGGCAAAAAACGCGAACAAAAAATCAAAAAGAAATTGCAGATTCTCTCCGGCTGTCGCCTCAAAAAGAGCTTCCTGAACAGTTTGGCCGTCCGGCATTTTCTCGAATTCATTGGCATGGTTGTGATAGGTCAACAAAAAGCCATGCCGGGCGGTGATAGCCTGCGCCTGGCGCAATTGTGCAATTGTTTGGTCAAAATTATCCGGTGTGATATTCGAGCTAACGCTTAGAAATTCAGGTTGTAATGCCCGCGCGTATTCATATTGCCGGCTATGTTCGTCAACGAGCATGGATAGGTTCGTGTGCATGCTCATAACGCGCAGTCCGATTTGATTCAGAAAATTGGCCAATTCGCCGGGCGCCATATTGCCGTAAGCGCCATACCACTCAATGTGTTTGAAACCGATTTCAGCCAATGCACGTAAAGTTTCCTGCAATCGTTCCGCCAAAAGCGAACGAACACTGTAAAGCTGGATTGCCAGATTTATTGCCATTTGTTGTTTGGATCCTGAAGCCGTAACGGGGCCATCTTTCGTTTAATAATACATCACAACGTTTGCACTCTACCGGATTAATGTTTTTTGACAATATCCAGGATTGCGAAAATCCTTTCTGTTTTTGCGATTGGCAATTTCATGATAGTGGGTTATATTATGTCTTGGTTATCCGGATTATTTCCGTCCTGAATGTGTGCGGTTCCAAGTTGATGCCGCAAGCATGGGTACAACAAAGGTTTACCAATGATCTCCAGTATCGGAAGAACCGAATCACGCGACGGATATGTTTTTACCCGCAGTCCCGGCATACATTTCTGGACAATGAGCTATCAGGCCGTCGGCCAAAACGCAAAAACAGTTGATGGACACACCATCATGCGCAAGCCGCCTTATATTGCATTGACGCGGCCAAATACGGCTTACAAGGTTGTTACCACAAAACAGCCATGCCATTATCTTGAATATTGGGTTACTTTCGAGCCCAAGCCAGAGTGGTCCCGCTTGCTTGTCTGGCCGGAAGAGCAGCCCGGTGCTTTTCATGTTCATCTCAACACGCCCAGAGAAGCGCGTATGTTGCAAAATGCTTTCAAGGATTTATTCGGAACGCGCATGGATATCCACCCTGAAAAAAAAGCGCTGGCGGAAAACATCCTCGAACGCATTCTCTTGCTGATGCAGAATTTGCGGCCCGGCGGGAAAGGCCGCATCACCGACGACCGTATCCAGCACGCAATGGAGTTCTTAAGCGCCAATTTCCGCAACGAAATCGGACTGAACGACATTGCCGCGCATGTGCATGTCTCGCCGTTCCATCTTGCGCATCTCTTCAAGGCCAATGCCGGCATGACCCTGTTGCATTACCTGGAAATACAACGGATTGAAGCGGCCAAATCACTACTGCTTTCAACTAATGACACAATCTACGCAATTGCCGAAGCGGTCGGCTTTAAAAACCCGTATCATTTTTCAACCCGCTTCCGCCGCCATATCGGCCTTTCGCCGCGCGGGTTCCGCGAGAAAATTCGGGCCAGACCATGATCCGGTCAATCTTCGATCCGCGATGGGATTCGTGGCTGGTGTAGCGGTCAGCGTGGAGCGTTCCTTGATCAGATTCCAGCCGTCGTAGAGAAACGTATTGCTGCCCATCAACTGCCACAACCCGCCGCC
>CAZMFH010000371.1:0-2072 GCA_964565485.1 uncultured Verrucomicrobiota bacterium
CCGATTTGATCTCGTTCAACACCGCTTTCAGGCGTTCTTCAAATTCGCCGCGAAACTTGGCGCCGGCCATGAGTGCGGTCATGTCCAGCGCGAAGATGGTGTGATTTTTCAGGCCTTCGGGAACGTCGCCACGCAGAATGCGATGCGCCAGGCCTTCGACAATGGCAGTTTTGCCCACGCCCGGTTCGCCGATCAGGACGGGGTTGTTTTTGGTTTTGCGCGAAAGGATGCGGATCACGCTGCGGATTTCCTGATCGCGCCCGATGACCGGATCAAGTTTGCCCTGGCGCGCCATGGCGACCAGATCGGCGCCGTATTTTTGGAGCGCCTCATAAACGCCTTCCGGATTGGAGCTGGTAACGCGCTGATTACCGCGGATTGCCGTCAGTGCTTCCAGAAAACGCGCATGTGTCAGGCCGGTTTCCCGGAGCAGACGCCCGGCCGCCGAACGGCCGTCTTCGTCAATAAAGGCCAGCATGAGATGCTCGACGGAAACATATTCATCTTTCAGCCGCCGGGCTTCATCGGATGCCTTTAAGAACAGGCGTTCCAGGCGCTGAGTAATGTAGACCTTGCCTGCCTCCGTTGCGCCGCCGCTGACGCGCGCGCGTTTTTCGAGTTCCTGTTCCAGCTTTTTTTTCAGCGTGGCGGCCGGAATATCAAGCCGCTCAAGCAGACGCAAGGCCAGACCGTCCGGTTGGTCAAGCATGGCGGCCAGCAGATGTTCGCCGTCAATTTCCTGATGGCCATAACGCAGAGCCAGAGCCTGCGCGGCTTGCGTGGCTTCCTGCACTTTTTGGGTTGTTTTATTAAGATCCATTTCCGTAAATATATCCAAGATTGCTTGCGGCCGCAATCAAATTTCGTTTTGACGCATGGTTGCTGTTATTCGCTGCGAATGGCGATTTGTTTGCGCGCCTGTTGTGCTTCCGGTAATTTCGGCAGTGTAACCGTCAGCACGCCATTCTTAAAGACGGCCTGGGTTTTTGCCGTATCAACCGTTTCCGGTAGTGGAATATCCCGGCAGAACGATCCGCAGGAACGCTCCACGTGATAATAATTTTTGCCTTTTTCCTCTTGCTCGAATTGTTTCCTGCCCTTCAGTGTCAGCAGTCCGCGGCTGACGGAAACTTCAACATCTTTTTCTTCCAGACCGGGCAGTTCGGCTGAGACCTGGATGTCTTTGCCGCTTTCGGCAATATTGACGCGCGGCAGGAAGGTTTCCAGATCATGCTGCTGGATCAGCGCCGGCGTGATTCCGGAAAAGAAATTGTCGAATATGTTGTTGATTTCTTCCTGGAGCTTCAAAACCGGGCTTGTTGCAGTGCTGATGGCCGGGGCAGAATGCGCGCGGTTTTTTTTGACTGGTATGTTTTTTTTGTTGAACATGACGGTTTCCTCCTTGCTGTTTTTTTATTCGGTTTGAACGGCAATTCGGCGCGGCTTGACTGCTTCTGATTTCGGTAAAATTACGCGCAGAACCCCGTTGCGCAAACGCGCCTGGATGCCTTTAGGGTCAACTGTTTCCGTAATCGTGAATGAGCGTGAGTAACTGCCGGTTTCATATTCGCGATGCGTCGGACGATAACCGTCCGGAAGTGTCGCCTCGGCTGTGCCTTCAATGGTCAGCACATCGTTTTCCAGGGTAACTTGAACTGATTTTTCATGCACGCCGGGCATATCGGCCAGCACGAGAATTTGCTCCTTGTTTTCGATGATATCCACATCCGGTATGTAAACCTGCGCGCTGCGCGTTCTTTCAACATCCGGCGTTGAGGCGTTTTTGTTTTCGGTTATTTTGATCTCAGTCATTTTTCAATCCTCCCTTTTGGTTATTCTGTTTTGACCTGAATTTTGCGGCTGCGTTCTTCGGCTGCGCGCGGCAGTGTGATTGTCAGCAGGCCGTTTTTATAGGCTGCTTTCACCTGATCGCTCTGAATCCGGAACGGCAATTGCAGGGTGCGGCTGAATTTGCCGTGGCGACGTTCTTGGCGATGGTAGATTGCTTCGTCTTTTAATTCTTCGCCCGGACGTTCGCCGGTCAGGGTTAAAATATCGCTTGCTACAGAAAC
>CAZMFH010000372.1:0-2069 GCA_964565485.1 uncultured Verrucomicrobiota bacterium
GGCGGTTGGCAGGGTTGTGCCTGCGGCGCCGGATTGTTCCACTGTAACGCCGGAAAAATCGAATGGCGTTGTTTCCGCCTGGGTGGAAACATTATTCAGAATAAGCGCCAGCATCGGAATCAGCAGGCACAGAAGAAGGGTTGGCGGGCGGTGTTTGAGGGTTTTCATGTTGCTTCCTGTTTGCGGCGCGGCAAACAATCCGCGCTTTGCGGTTACGGACGGTTGTTGGTGGTTGCCAATAATTCGTTAATGGCGGCGGCGGCTTTCCGGCCTTCGCCCATAGCCAGAATTACAGTGGCTGCGCCGAGCACGATGTCGCCGCCAGCATAAACGCGTTCCAGCGATGTGCGCCCGTTTTGATCCACAATGATGTTGCCGCGTTTATTGGTTTCCAGGCCGGCGGTGGTTTGCTTGATTAACGGATTGGATTCATTGCCGATCGCGACGATGACCGTATCAACGGGCATGATGAATTCGCTGCCTGCAATTGGCTCCGGGCGCCGGCGTCCGGAAGCGTCCGGTTCGCCCAATTGATATTTCAGGCATTCCATGCCGGTAACATGTCCTTCCGCATTGCCCAGAATGCGTTTGGCGTTCTGCAGCATGTGGAAAATAACGCCTTCTTCCCGGGCATGCGCAACCTCTTCCACTCGCGCCGGCATTTCAACTTCGGTGCGCCGGTAAACGAGGTGCACTTGTTCTGCGCCAAGCCGCAAGGCCATGCGCGCCGCATCCATGGCTACATTGCCGCCGCCCAGTACGGCGGCGCATCTTGAGCGGAAAATAGGCGTTTGGGCATGCTCAAAATCATAGGCGCGCATCAGATTGGCGCGTGTCAAATATTCATTGGCCGAGAAAACACCCACCAGATTTTCGCCTTCAATGTCCATGAATTTTGGCAAACCGGCGCCGGAGCCGATAAAGATGGCGTCAAATCCGTCTTTTTCGAAAAGATCCTGGAGCGCGCGTGTGCGTCCGACAACAAAGTTGGCGGTCAGTTTAACGCCCATGGCGGTGAGCGTGTCAATTTCATTTTGCACTATGCTTTTCGGCAACCGGAATTCCGGAATGCCATAGACCATGACTCCGCCCGGTTTATGGAAAGCCTCAAAAATTGTAACGGCATGTCCGGCGCGGCGCACATCCGCCGCTACGGTGATGCCGGCCGGTCCGCTGCCAATCACCGCCACTTTTTTGCCGGTATCCGGTTTGATGGACGGGAGTTCGCGCGCGCCTTGCTCGCGTTCCCAATCGGCGACAAATCGTTCCAGACGTCCGATTGAAACGGCCTGATTGACATCCTTGAGCGATAGTCCAAGCGTACATGGCGCCTGGCATTGCGCTTCCTGCGGACAAACCCGGCCACAGACGGATGGCAGCAGGCTGTTGCGTTTGATGATGTCAATGGCCTGCTGGAAATTGCCCTCGGCGATGACGCGGACAAAAGCTGGGATGTCAATGCGCACCGGGCAGCCCTGGACACAAGGCGCGTTTTTACATTGCAGGCAGCGCATGGCTTCAAGTTGCGCCTGTTGCGCGGAATAACCCTGCGCCACTTCCTGAATATTGTTCCGGCGCAGAACCGGATCCTGAACCGGCATTGGCTGGGCTGGAATGGCCATGCGTTCTTTGGGTTTAAGCGGGGCGGAACGGGCGCGGATGTCAGAGAGCAAGCGCCCTGCTTCCTGATCCAGAATCTCTTTGGAAGGGACGTCAGTCATTTAGCGGTTCCTCTGTGCCAGTTCCAGACGACATTTTTCGCCGGCGGCATGTTCCTGGCCTTTGTAGGCCTGCAGGCGTTTGATCATATTGTCGAAATCAACCTGATGGGCGTCGAATTCCGGGCCGTCAACACAGACGAAACGTGTTTGACCGCCGACCGTTACACGGCAGCCGCCGCACATGCCCGTGCCGTCAACCATGATGGTGTTGAGCGAGGCCGTGGTCGGCACGGCATAGGGTCGCGGGGTTTCGGCGCGGGATTTCATCGTGGTCGGCGGCTCGAGCACCACGGCGAGGGGCGCGAGCCCGCCGCGGGATCGCGTACCTCTCCACCACATGGTTCGACC
>CAZMFH010000373.1:0-2068 GCA_964565485.1 uncultured Verrucomicrobiota bacterium
TCAGGGTATTGCGGAAGGAAAGAGTCGGTGGATTTCGCAAGGAAGTTGTTTTGCCGACCGGTCGTGTTTGGCGCGCGGTGGCGGGCATCAACTGCAAGACGATCTTGCATATCAATGGCCGCGAAGTGCCCGGCGGAACAATGTTGAATACCCGTCCAAACCCTCATTTTACGGAAGGACAACGATTGCAGGAAGTTGATTTAAAACCGTATTTAAGCGCCGGAACAAATGTTTTGGCGGTTTATCCCGCATTTGCCACAGATGCCGCGCCCCTAATGCACGCACAAGTGGTCATGGAATCGGGGGAAAAGATTTCGCTCAACACCGATATGACCTGGCGCTATGTGCCGCAATCGGTTGCGGGGTGGGATACACTTGCGTATAGCGGCGCATCCGAAGCCATCACCAACGAATTGCCGTTCTCAGCACAATATGTGCCGACACAACTTTCCGCCATTCGGTATGGTTACCGTATTTATATGCAATATACACACGCCATGCCGCCTTATACCGGCAGGCTGCTGCTGATTGCGCCGGATGACAACCAGCTTTATATCTCCGGCCAACATCCGTTCCGGCTGCTGGCCAGAGCTCCCGCCGGAATGGCGCAACAGGAGCCGATGCTCGAATGGCTTTTGTGTAAATATACGCGTGGCGGAAAGCTTGAGCATATTCTTGACGGCATATCAAAAACATTCCGGCAGAGTGACGACACGCTTGAGTTTGTCATGGAATCGCAAGCAAAACTCCCGGTGGGGGTTTATGTTCTCAAAGCTGTTTTGCGCAATTTGCAAGGAGAAATTCTGGAAGACCGTCAGCCTGAGGCTGTGCTTGTAACCGATAAAATCGCCATGGGGCGGACGGATGGACGATCGTTTGAGGATGGGCTCGACTTGGAACTGGAAGCGACACTTGACCTCACCAAAACGGATGATCCCAATTGGCCTTGGATGGAAATTGACGGCAAACAAGTTTGCACGGAACCTCTGGTGGTAACGCGTAACGGCCTGACTTACCGTGAAACCAGGTCGGCCGCCAGCGATTACAATGAACAAGTTTTGATTTCATATAATTATAATTTCAAACAGCCGGGTGATTTCTATTTAATGACCCTTGAATATCCGGATGATCAGCCTCGTTTTTTCGGCGTCAATTTATGTTCCGAACATGATGGACCGGGCGATCACAGCAAGGCCGGGCCTTCCGTTTGGACTGGAATTTGCCATTTAAACACTGGAAAAATGCAAACAATGCAATGGTTATTCCGTCCGGATCCCGATTGGACCTCAATTAACTTGATTAATCTGTTGCCCGGTTCCGCCGCGGCAGCTGCCAGTTTGCGGATCGAAAGAGTCAAGGGCAACTTGCCGGAACTGCATTGCCCCGGGAATGCGCGGCATTTTGGCATATTAACCGAGTCTGCCCGGGCGGCCAGCGGGTTTGGCAAGACATTCCGCAGTTCGGATAATCCTAAAAAAGCCGGAGACACAATCCTCGTTCTGGATTCACGCAACTGGCAGAAAACTGCGGCCGAACTCAGTCCTTTAATAGAACGTTTGGATTCGTTTGCGGAGTGGCTGGATGCCTGTCAAAAATATGCGGAATATATGCGCTGGTCGGGGCAGAACATTATCTGTATGGCATATTACCAATACACCAGCGGAAATTTGAATGCAGAACCAAATCCTTTGGCTGGAGACGGGCGGGTGGCATTTCATATCACCGATATTGCCGCGCGCGTCTTTCGCGATAACGGCATTGATTTTCTGGCCGGCATTGAGTATTGCACCGACCTGATTTTACATGAAAAATATGCCAATAACACTGATATTGGTAAAACACCGTTGCTGGTTGACGCCGCCGGCAAGTCGGCGCAGGTTGGGAAAACCGGCTACAATTTTAATCATCCGGAAGTGCGCGCTTCAATCATTGCCGTGGCTGAAGAAGCGGCGCATAAGTTTGAATTTTTACCAAATTTTCGCGGCGTCAGCTTTCAGCTTTCCTTTAAAGCCCCGATGACGGCGCCCAATTATATCACGCATGAAAGACGTAATGACGCGCCGGATCC
>CAZMFH010000374.1:0-2062 GCA_964565485.1 uncultured Verrucomicrobiota bacterium
ATTGCATCCAATACGTTTTGTAAGAGCATGTTGATATCCACTGTTTGCAGGTTGAGCGCTTCGCGCCCCAGCCGCGAAAGGCGCAGAAGCCCGCTGATCAGTGTGTTCATTTTGACGACGCTGCTGTTAATGAAATGCAAAGCTTTATGCGCTTTTTCCCAGGATGCGGCGACAAGTTTTTGTTCGTCTGGCGCGAGAATGGCATCCATTTTCTGTTTCAGTTCATCGCATGCTTTGCCTAAAATACGGTTGAAACCTTGCACATTGACCAGCGGCGAACGCAGATCATGCGAGGCCACCCTGATCAGGGTTTCAAGCTCCTTGTTGGCGCGGCTTAGTTCGTTGGTCAGGTGTTCACGCTCAAGTTCGGCTTTCTTGCGGGCGGTAATGTCGCGCGCAATGGTCAGGAGGCAGGTTTCTCCTTCAATTTCGATCAATGTTGCGGAAAAAATGGCGGTAAAAATTTCGCCTGATTTGCGGCGCAATCTGAGTTCTAATCCGGAAATCGAGCCTTTTGCGCGTAAAATCCCCAGAACACGATGGCGGTCTTCGGGGTTTTCCCAGATATTTAATTCCAGCGATGAATGCCCGATGATCTCTTCTCTTGTATATCCGATGGCATCCGTAAACCCTTTGTTGATTTCGATAAAATATCCGGCGCTGAGCGAAGAGAGTCCGATCGGATCGGGGATTTCGCGAAAGATGGTGGCAAACGTTTTTTCGCTGGCTTTAAGCGCGTCCTGGGTTTTTTTGAGTGTCGTAATGTCAACCGAGAATCCAATCAGTCCTATGATTTCTCCGTTTTTGTTGCGATAGGGCACCTTGTCTGTTTGCAGCCATATTGTTCCGGTGTCTGTATCCAGCTTTTCGATAATACCAAGTTTAGGATTTCCGGTAGAGATAACTTCGCGGTCATTAGCCCAATAGGCCTCAGCTTGGTTGGGGAATAAATCGGCGCAATTTTTGCCCTCAATGGCTTCGATCGGCATGCCTACCTTGTCGGCAAAGGCCTTATTGACATGGAGCATCCGGTTGCTGGCGTCTTTGAAAAAAATCAGCGCCGGGCAGGCATCAAAAATAAGCTGAAGCGTCTCGTGTTCTCCTTGCAAGGCTTCCACGAGTTTCTCTTTTTCGCTAGCCGAAATAGCAGCGGCTTGCTTTTTTATTGTCGAATCGGCAAGTTTTTTTAAGAAATGACGCATAAAGGCGTGTTTTTCTGAATGTTTTTGTTATTTTCCAGATAAACCCCTGCCAAACAATTTTATAGTATGCCCTAACCCAATTATTGTCAACAAAAAAATTGCAAATTTTAATTTTTGCAATAATGCGGAAAATAGTTGCGTGGTTATGTTTGTTTGTAACGATATTGGCGTGGTGTTGTTTTCATTACTTGTTTAAATGCGCGGCTGAATGCATTTGATGAACCGAACCCGCATACGGTTGTGATTTCCTTGATGCTTAGTTGGGTGGTGTTCAGGAGGTCTCTTGCGCGGCCAAGCCGTTCGCCGCGAATAAATTTTCCAAGGCTTTTTCCGGCAGCCTGGCGAAAATGCTGATTTAGTGTTTGGGTGGATATATTTAGTGCTTGTGCCAGTTGCCGCGAGGTGTGGTATTCGGCTGGTTTTTCCTGTAACAGTGTTTTGACGCGCCAGAAGAGGTTTTCATTTGGTGGCAGTTTGGTATTCGGGTTTTTGGCCTTATGGTGCTGTGCGGATATTTTGGTCAGCAGCGAGTACAGGTTGAAGCAGAGCGTTGCGTTGCTGGTGTGACTTTGTTGCGGCGCGGAACGTACCGCAATATAATTCCGTAAAAATTGTGAAAGGTCCGGCAGCATTTTTTGTGGAAAGCGGATGATGGTGGATTGGAGCGGCAGAATAGCCGAATATGTTTCCATGCGAAAGCCGATAAACAACCAGAGAAAATTATCCGGAGCAGCAACGGTATAGTGACGCGGTTGTCCGGGAAAAACCAGCAAGGCATCGCCGGGCTTGAATTTAAAGCCAATATTTGCAATGACGGCTTGGCCGACGCCTTTTATGTTGAATACCAGATTAAAAAAACG
>CAZMFH010000375.1:0-2060 GCA_964565485.1 uncultured Verrucomicrobiota bacterium
TGTAGGCGAGCAATTTAATTGCGGGAAATAATTGCAAAATAAATGAAGGCGCGTTTTGGTGGATATGAGAGATAGAGTTTTGAGATTTGCTTGATTTTCATCATTATGCTGAAGCGTACGTTTCGGATAGATTGCGGATTGATTGTAAGCAGCAGAAGAAGAGGCGAACTCCGGCAAACCCCGCCCGGCGGCAACAACCGCCGGACGGGCTGCCTGGCCTGGTTACGGCGGACAGCCCCGTCGGCGCTCGGGTTGTGATCCCCAACACAGAGCCCTATCCTCCGGCGGGGCGGCCGGGGTTCGCTTAATTGGAGGCGATTGTTTTAAGCGCCATCCAAGGGATCATATGCAATGCTTTTTGGACATACTGTTGTCGGATGACATGGTCTTTTTGCTGTGCGGCCAGAGTGGTGGCGGCGGAACCAAGCTGGTTGATGTTACGCGGGATTCCTTCGGTTGCCTGGTAAACAAGCGTGAGCGCCTGATCGTCAAAGGGGCATTGCAGCACATTGCACTGTTTCCAGCGGAAGATGACATATTCCGCTGTTTGTTCGGCGGTGAGCGGCGCGGTATGCAGGCAGAAGCCCAGTCTGGAGCGGAGCGCTTTGCAGACGCCCATTTGCAGTGTTGGCAACAAATCTTCGTCGCCGCAGAGCAGGAGACTGAAGGAGGGGGTGCGTCCTTTGCCGGTCAGTTGGGCGCGATCGGCGCACAAGAGGCGGATTTCTTCCATAGCCCTGCTTTCGAGTTGCTGGGCTTCATCGATGATAATGACCGGGTGGAGCGAACCGAGGTTGCGCCAGTGTTGCAGGAGCAGGTTGACGTTATCGCTACGCCACATACGCGGTTCGATGCCGCAAGCACGCACGATGTTGCGCAATAAATCCGAGCCGGTGACGGAGGTGTGCGATAGTTTGGTTACCGCGAAGGTCTTTTCCGACAACCGTTGCAGAATGGCATCAAGGATCAGGGATTTGCCGCTGCCGTTTGGTCCGCAGAGGACGCCGCTGGAGCGCATATCCAGGAATTGTTCGATTTGTTCGAGCGCCAGCCTGATTTCAGGCGTCTCAAACAAGGCGGTAGTGGTTTCGGCGAAGGGCGATTCGGTGGCGCCCCAGATGGATTTGAGCAGCATGTTGATGTTTTGATTGTTCATGATTTCCTTTCGAAGCGCTGACTATTGGCGTGACGGTTGAGTTGTTTTGCGATTTGCACGAAACGGTTCTGATGCCAGATTTCGATCTCGGCCAGGTTTTGCGGATTGAAGCGGACTTCGATCTGGTGCCCGCGTAGGGCGGGAGTGAGTTCAAAGAACAGGCCTTCGACCGACACGGTGGCGTCTTTGCGCACGCGCCGTTGAGTTTGGAACAGGAATAAACGATCGAGTTGCTCATCAGGTGGCGCCAGGCGGATGGTTTCGTTAAACGCCATGAAACGCCTGGCCGGCGCTTCGCCTATTCCGCGTTGCGTGGTCTGGTGGTAGCTGTTTTCCAGCCAATGCGAGAGCTTGGCGTTGAGTTCTTCCAGACTATGAGGCAGATCGAAGAGCAAAGCGGCCTGAAACTGGCCTTGCAAGGTGCGGAAAAAACGTTCGATCTTGCCTTTGCTCCAGGCGGCATAAGGCCGCGCCCGCGATAGTTTTATGTTCAAGTTGGCGCAGACGATATTCAGATGCCGACCAAGGAAGACTTTACCGTTGTCGGTGTAAATCTTGTCGGGCAGGCCGCGGCGCCGGATGGCTTCGCGCAGAACAGCCATAAAACACTCGCTGCCCTCTCCGCCAAAGTATTGAGCGCATGGGCATAAGCGGGAATGATCATCCAACAAAGCGAATAACCGTGTGCGGATGGCCTTGCCTTCTGCGGTGACAATGGTTGGCCCATACATCATGTCGGCCATCCACAACATATTGGGCATGGCCATCTCAAAGGCCTTTTGCGGACCGCTGTCAGTATGCAAACAGCCGGCCTTCAGACTGCGCCGATCCAGCCCATATGCCGCGAAAAGCCGGTATACGCTGGAGAGACTGAAAGCGCCTGGTTCCAGCACGCCGGTATCCG
>CAZMFH010000376.1:0-429 GCA_964565485.1 uncultured Verrucomicrobiota bacterium
ATTGACATGAAGAGTGTTTTAAAATTGCCCGTGCCGATCGCGGAGCGCAACGCGATTTACGGCGAGTTTTACGACAAAAACATTGAACGCGTCATGAGCGGCGTCGAGAATATCAAACGCGCGCAAAATCTGATTGGGTATTTCATTCTCGATGAGCCCATGCCGGCCAGGTATTTTGATCAATATAAGTTTGGCCAGGATTATTACGCCCGTCTTGTTCGCGCGGATGGCTATCACCCGGTGCTGGTGAATTATTCCAGCAAAATTCCGGAAGGCGACGAATATGTTAATTGGTGCGATATTCTCCTGACCGATCCCTATTGGTCGCCGCCGCCGGATGATGAAACAAGCAACCGCGCGGCAGTGCGCCGTATGCCCGATTATGTATCGAAAATCACGCGCCTTACCGATTTGCGCGCTGCCGAGCGG
>CAZMFH010000376.1:439-2021 GCA_964565485.1 uncultured Verrucomicrobiota bacterium
TTTTGGCCGGCCCTTTCTGGAGCGGATGCCACAAAAAACGTCCGCTCAATAACCAGGAATTGTGTTGTCAGACCTATCTGGCCTTGATTCATGGGGCCAGCGGTGTTTTTTATTGGGCTTATCGTTGGGTGCAGCGCGGTAATTGGGCGGCTTTCCGCCGGATGGGCGATGAAATCAGGAGTTTTACTCCATTTTTGCTTGGCCCGCCAACCGATTGCCGGATAGCGTATCGGACGGCGTTTTTGGAAAATACTGATGCCGTTCCTGATTTCAAAGAGGATATTTTTGATCCGTTGCTTGATAAATATCCTCCGGTTCAGGC
Source organism: uncultured Verrucomicrobiota bacterium (assembly GCA_964565485.1). Classification (GTDB taxonomy): domain Bacteria; phylum Verrucomicrobiota; class Kiritimatiellia; order JAAZAB01; family JAAZAB01; genus CAZMFH01. The sequence goes on from CAZMFH010000376.1 coordinate 762, forward strand.
GCGTATTTGCGGCAATTCCGCCGGTGAGCAGCTTTTGTTGGCTGCCAATTCCCGCCATTATCCCGTTAGCTGTCGGTTTTTGATTCCGGGCTTGCGCAAGGTTCAGCGGATGTTGGACGGAACTGAACCCATTTGTGCCGACGCTGCTTTTGCGGATCAATTGGAGCCATATGCGACGCGGGCTTACCGGCTTACGGCTGATTTTTCAGAAAATCAACCGATTGGCCTAACGATTGAATCGGTTGCGCTGAGGTCGGAGATGGCGCAGCGCGAAGCGTGGATTCCGTTTGGCTGGCGCAAAGACAAAAAGAATATGTTGCCGAACCCTGGTTTTGAAAATGCCGGCGCGGAAGACTGGCCGGATTATTGTTGTATGTGGCCGAATGTAAGGCTGCTGTATGCCGGCGCTTTGGCAGGACGGAACTGTCTCTGCATCGCAAATACGGATGGCCGAACAGGTGATGGCAAGTTTTATGTGTTTTGCGCTCCGCAACATGGTCAGCCAATGATGCATACTTTTTCGATTTATCTGAAGGGTGGGCACAAGGGTCTGAAAGTTTTGATCCGTTGTTCCGGGATGGCCGAACAAACCGTTCTGCTGACAACCGATTGGCAGCGTTACGCTGTTACCGGAATGATCCCGGCCAAGGTTTCGGTCATGAATTTCTTTGAGGTTTGTTTGCTGGAGCAGGGTATTATCTGGGCGGATAACGCGCAACTCGAATTGGGCGGCGTTGCGACCGAATACGAAGAGTGATCAATCCGCTTGCAGAAGCGGTTTTAAACATCAAGACGAAGGACTCAAATGAAAAGGACACTTGAATATCAATCGGTGATTTCCGGGATTTTGGATAAAATTGCCCAAAATGAGCAAAAGGCCATTGCGGCGGCAGCTGAATTGTTGTCCAATGATGTGATTGCCGGAAAATTGATCAATGTTTTTGGCGCTGGCGGCCATTCCGCAGTGGGCGCAATGGAAATTTTCTGGCGGGCTGGTGGTTTGGTGCAGGTCAATGCCATGTTCCCGCCCGGGACAAATATTGTCAATTCTTACCCGACGATGGCCAAGGTAACCGGCGCCGCGCCTTTTATTCTCAATTTCTACAAGGTTAACAAGGGCGACAACCTGATTTTGATCAATTTCTACGGACTTAATCCCATTTCTGTGGATGTGGCGATTGAAGCAAAAAAACGCGGAGTCAATTTGATTACGGTTAATGCCCACGCTTTTGCGGAGCAGGTGCCGGCTGATTTCAAATG
>CAZMFH010000377.1:0-2013 GCA_964565485.1 uncultured Verrucomicrobiota bacterium
TCCAGTGCTATTGCCCGGCACATACAGCCAGCAGATCAATTCTGCCGACGGATCGGCAGCGCTCATGCCGGCGCGCATGGCCGCAAGCGTTTCCCTGATAATTCCCCAAGGCTCTGCCTTGCTGCCGCGCCGGCAAATATTTTGACAAGCCTGGCCACGGAGCGCGCAGGTTGTCGCGCGCTCGCCCAAAGAGATATTGATTAAGCCGCCCAGGCCGGGGGCGTCGGCAAAAATACTGCGCAGACAATCGTTAAGAAAACGCCGCGCGGTATCAGAAAAAGGACAAAACGCCACTTTGTCATTCACACGAATACCGCCAAGCTCAGGATGCCGCCGCAGCACCGGCGAATCCAACGGCCAGGCAACCGGCTCAATGGCAAAAAGGTAAATCTTGATGCCATAAAGCCGGCAGCGCGCAATTGTGCGTCGCAACTTTGCCAGACGCCGCTCGCGATCCGCGCCATATTCCGGCGCGATATCTGTCCGGCAAAGATCCTTGAACTCGATTGTCAGCCAGAGCCCGTTGATGCCCTCATAGGCCAGACGCGCAAGATAATTATCGGGATAGTAATCAATATCATCCGCCAGTTCATCGCGCATTTTGGGCGGACGCTTGATCGGTCCAAAGAAACACCGGGAGACTCTGGTTTTGACCTTGGGTTGGCGTTCAATTGTGCCAAGTTTCAAAAAAGGACCGCCCGAGCGCGCAATTTCATCTTCCAAAAAATAAATGCCGCGCCGTATTCCCTCTGTGTCGCCAGCCAGGATGCGGCAGCCGGCAGCGGTAATTTCGATCCGGTAGGCTTCATAACACGGAGTTGGCGCATGATGGGTTTCAACGCGATAGCCGCGGCCGGTTGGAATTGAACCGGCCTCCAGAAAAGCCGCAAAATCAGCATAGGCCGTTTCAAGAAGATTTTCCGGATCAGCGAAGCCGGACACAAATTCGACGCCACCGGCCAGACTGATTTCTCCGGGTTGCGCCTGTTGCCTGCGCCAGGGTCGCGGAGAGTGCCGCGGTTGTTTCAGTTCTTCCACAAATTTCCACGCGGTTTCAGACGGCTGCGGCGGAATAGGCAATAGTTTCATTAAACCCCCAAAAAGCACGTTGAGCAAATAGCGTAAAGCGTCTGAACACGCTTGCCAATCTAACATGGCTCGTTTCTCAAACGCAGACAAAGAAAGTTAAATTTAGCAATTAGCAAGTTAAAATTCAAAAGTTAAAAACAAATCCGGAAAATTTGAACAGAAGCTCGCAAAGATCGCCATGTTAATTTCAAAACGCACGCTTCAAAAGAATTCAGGATCCAGCAGTCAGAATAAACGCGCAAATTGTTAATTGATCATTGCTAATTTTAACTTTCCGTTTCTTCCGCTCCCCGTTCTTCCCGACGCGGCTACTTAAACCCAAAAACAATGGCCAGCGTTTCACCCGCTGTGGTATAAGGATGCATCACCGTCATGACATCGCCGGCAATATCATTTTTGCTTACGCCTCGAATCGGACCGAACTGATACAGCCATCCGGCTTCCGGAACATGCACGGGCGTTTGACGCAAATCTCTTTCGTCAAGCATATATCCCAACAAAAAGCCCTTTTCCATCCGCGCACCCAGAGCAACGGGGGCCGGCATGAATAATCCGGCATGCGGCGCGGCGATTTTTATTTCCTTGGCATCGTTCAGCCACACCATTGGCCCCTGTGTTTTTTCCAGATCACCCGGCAACATCTCCAAAAATTTAAAGCAGTTGAGAACAGCGCGCAACCCGCAGACAACCTCAGACTCCGTTATAACGAATTGGCCTGAAAGCTCGATTGCTATTGCCGCGCGGTCGGTCTCATTGAACAACGTCGAGAGAGTACATGGAAATTCCGGGCGTTTTTTGGCGGATGGATTCGCATCGCTATGGCGCGCAAAACGCAGCGCCGTTGCGCGCGCCAACTCCAGGCTCGGCGTGTAATTTGTGCGCGCATAGACAATCGGCGCCCAGATACGGGAATATGCGTGCAAA
>CAZMFH010000378.1:0-2006 GCA_964565485.1 uncultured Verrucomicrobiota bacterium
GTTCGGTGGTTTGGACTATACCCGGGTTTGCGTCTCGTGATTGGGATACGCTTTACAGCAGTTATGACGATATCACTTTTCGCTTGTTTGAAAATGAAGTCGGCGCCAAAACGGGCATTGCGTTTGATGATACGAACCGGTTCAAAAAGCGCGCCGAGTTGATTGAGAGGGATGCTGTATTGCGCGAGCGGTTCTTTGTCTGGCGCGCGGGCAAGACGACGTCATTTTTTGGCGATATGGCGGGCCGGCTGCGCGCCAATCGCGCGGATATGGAACTGGCGCTTGTGCATCTGGCGAATTTCTGGTGTGAACGCGGCGAGTTGTTTGAGAGTTTGATCGAGCGGAAGATGGATATGGAGGCTTACTTGAAAACGGCGGCGATTGACGTCAAAGGGCTTGATGCCGTGCCGGGCATCTTTGTCGGGCGCTGGGCTACGGCTTGGTCGCGCAGCAAGGAGCATCCTTATAACACGACGCAGGATCCCTATATGTGGCTTGGTCAGATGCGGCCGGAATATACGGCGCTTTTCAATCGCTATTCGCCGGAACGCCGTTATGTTCTGCTCTATGCCGACTGGAATGAAAGCTATTTCAGCGGCCCGAATGTAACACGCACGACGACGCCGCAATTTGTCGGCGATTCGGACTGGATCATGACCAGACAACTGATCCGTTGTCATAGTCAGTTTGGCGGATTCAACGCGCGCGAACCGCTGACACAAGCATTGATTGTCAGCGACCCGAACATGATCGGGCACGGTGTTTCCGACCTTGCGCTCCCGATCGGGCACGAGCAGGTTTTGCGTAGCATTGTGCGTATCATCTCGCATCTGCCAAAGGAATTGTTTAAGCCGGTTTTGGAGACCGGGTTGGATTCCAATCTGGCTATTCGCCAATTGCAACGCGGGTCTGAAACCTGGTTTTATGTGGCCAACCCCTGTCAGTGGCCGGTCAAGGGTGTTTTGGCGGTTGAAGATGCCGGCGCGGTCGTAACGGTGCCGGACGGCGTAAGTGTCGGCAATGGGACATTTAAGCTGGCTGTTGATCTGGAGCCGTTTGGCGTGGCCGCCTATCGTTCGACAAGCGGCAAAACGAAGATTGCCGGATACACGACCGAGCCGCTGGCCGGGGAATGGTTGGAACGGATCCGGAAAGTGATTGGCGAGATTCGCGGTTTTGTCCGGGCTAATGCCGAGTTGTTGGCGGATACACGCAAGGCTTTTATTGAGGAACGTTTGCGGGTGGTGGAGCAGGATCTTGCCGATGGCGCCAATGCGCGGGCCTGGCTGAATTTGACCGATCCGGAGGTGTGGCTCTATTATGTTTATGAGCCGGCCTGCGATATGCGGATCAGGAAACCAATCTTGGCGGAATATCTGGCGGAGAAACCGGCGCGGCTGCCGGCTGAATTCGCCAAAACAGCGATGCCGGCGGTTGGAGCGCGGCGTGAAATGAATGTTGTCAGAGCCAAGAGCGCGATTAAAATTGATGGCGTGCTGACGGAAAAGGCTTGGGCGGATATCGTATTAAGTTCGGATTTCTGGAGCTGGCCTGATCAGACCAATGCGTTTGTGGAGACGGGGGTCAGCGGGGTCTATGACGATGAAGCGCTCTATCTGGCGTTTGTTTGTGCCGATCCGGATACGAGTCAGGTTCAGGCGCGCGCGCGTTCAGAACGTGAATTCTGGGGCAAGAAAGACGATGCGCTTGGCATTATGCTTTACCTGAAGGATCAGCATGCGTATTATCAGCTTGGGTTTAATACCAAAAAAGCGCGATTTGACCAGAAGGTCAATGTTGGCGGCAAAACGATGTATGAAGAATATGAACCGGAATGGAAGTTTGCCACAAAGTTGCACGGCAAATACTGGATTGCCGAAGTTCGTATGCCGTGGGCGGCGATTGGTTTGGAGAAACCGCCGCAGGAATTGCGCGCCAACTTCTTCCGTTCCTTCCGTTACGGAGCGGTTTCCGGCGGCAACTGGAGTCCGGCCGCTTCTTCGCAT
>CAZMFH010000379.1:0-1994 GCA_964565485.1 uncultured Verrucomicrobiota bacterium
GTTTTGAATGTGCCTTATGCCAGAGAGCATATGTTGGAAGCAACCGGCACGGCTGAATTCTGGATTGATGCCGTACAGGTTGAGTGTGGCGAAGAGGCAACGGAATTTACGGTGGAATGAGAAGAAGGTGTTAAGGTGTTAGAGTTTTAAGGTTTTATGTAGCTGCGCAAGGAAGAACGTTCGAGCGTGGAGCGATTCTGACGCTAAACGTGCTTGCGTAGCCGCGCCGGTTCCGGCGTGGATATTTTGGAAAAGGCGCCACCGCCTCACGGCGGCGGCTACTCAAGAAGGTATATGGAAAGAATGGTGGTCTGATGAAAAAAATATTGTTGTTTTGTCTTTCGATGGCAGGCTGTGCCGGTTTGGCGCAAACAACGGAGCGCTATGTCTCCCTAAACGGCACCCATCAACCGCCTTTCACAAGCTGGCTCACAGCGGCGCAGGATATCAAGACTGCTGTTGATTGGGCCAATACCAATAATGCCGGGGATACCGTCTGGGTTTCAAACGGATTTTATGTGCTGCCGGCAACGGTGATTGTCAGTAACGCGATTGTCAAGGGCGCCGAAGGCCAGCCGGAAAAAGTGGTGATCAGCGGGAATGGCGCCCGACGTTGTTTTGTGCTGAACCATTCCGCGGCGGAATTAAATGCCGTTACGCTTTCCAACGGATATATGCCTGCAAATGATGTTTTAGATCCGGCGCAGTATGGCGGCGCGCTCTATATTGCGTCCGGGCGCGTGCTTAATTCGGTTATCGGCTGGAGCTCAAATTATTACTTTGGCGGCGGGCTTGGCATAAATGGCGCCGGCCTGGTCAGCAACTGCACAATCATCGCCAATTTGGCCATCTACCGTTCCGGCGGTGGAATCGCCATGAGTTCAAACTGCGCGGAAGCTTTGATTACCGACAGCCGGATTTGCGAAAACAGCGCTCCAACCACAAGTTCTTCCCTGGGGCAGGGCGGCGGGATTATGATTCAAAGCGGCACAATAGAGCGTTGTCTGATTGCGAGCAACTATTGCGGGACGGTGGGCGGCGGCATGACGTTTCATTCGGCTTATGCAGGTGGCGGCGGATTGGTGCGCGATTCCACTATTATGAATAATATTGCCCGCACGTCTGGCGGCGGGATTGGCTGTCGTGATGGTGTTCAGGCTGTGATTATCAGCAACTGCCTGATTCAGGGCAATACGGTTTCCAATGACTATGGCGGCGGTATGTTGTTGAGCAGCGTTACCGGGACAAGTACAATATGGGGTTGCGTGATCGAAAGCAATGTGGCGAATCGCGGCGGCGGGGTGTATATGGAGGGGGTAAGCAAGATTCAGAACACGATCCTGCGCGACAATAGCGCAAACCAAATAATATCCGGCGCGTTTTTGAAACATGCCGAGGTTCAGTCCTGCTTGATTATGAATAATGCTCTGATTAGTGGCACATCCAATGGCAATGATTGTGCGGTAGCGATTAACACAAATACTATTATGGAAAATTGCACGATTGTCAGCAACCTTGCCTCAGGGGGCGGGATCAGGGTGGTGGCCACCAACGGTATTGCCGTGCGCAATTGTATCGTTCGGGATAACAGCAGATTGGATGGCGTTCGTCAGGATCTTGTCTTTGGCATCGGTTTGGGTGGCGGCACAAACTATTTTTTCAATTCTTGTTTCGGCACAATGCAGTTGCCGGCGCATCAGGGTAATTTTACCAACGACCCGATGTTTGTTGAGGCTGTCAACAACAATTACCGTTTGCAAAAAGGCTCACCGTGCATTAATACCGGTATGAACCAACCCTGGATGGACAATGCGCTTGATATTGGCCGCCGGTTGCGGCTGGACTGTTTTTCGCGCAAGGTGGATATGGGCGCTTATGAATTTGTGCCAAACGGAATGTTGTTTATGGGAAAATAGAGTTTTATGTTTTAATGTGTTAGAGTTTTAACCTGAATCCGTGATGGAAGCGTAGAAAATCCGAAGAAAATACTTGAC
>CAZMFH010000380.1:0-1511 GCA_964565485.1 uncultured Verrucomicrobiota bacterium
GCGTTGTGGGGACACTTTGGTTTGCATGGAAAGGCAGGGATAGTGTTGTTCTTTTTGGGGGCGCCTCGAAATAGGATTGAGCGGAAATTAAGAACCGACGATCTGCTTGCAGCCGAAATCAATTTGCCTCCTGTTTTGCTGCGTTATGGAATAACAAGCGTTCGAAATCCTCTTGATTTTTGGCAGGTAAATCTTTGGCAAGTATTTTTCGGCGCCATTTTCATTTCCGCCATGGGTGCACGACATAAAAGTAGGTTTTAAGCGGCCCGATCCTCCCAGAAATCCATGAATCGCCGGGAGAGCATGCAGCATCTGAGTTGGATGATGGCATTTGCGCCACGTAGCGACCAGAACATGCCGGATTGTTTAAGGCGCAGGCCGACGACCGTGCGGCACCCTGCCTCGATAACGCCTGATCCCACAAAGAGATGCATGCGGCGGAATTCGGCATAACGCATATGGGACATATTTTTCTTAAAGTAGCTGATTTCTTTCAAGGCATTTTTGCGGCGCTTACCGCGTGCCGGGAGAACCTTGAGAGCATCATCAATTATTTTCGCCACATTTCCGGCATCGAGAAGGTTTTCCCATAGCGCATACTGCCGGTCGGGTTGCGAGAACAGGTTGGTAGCCAGGATCTTTAAATGCTCGCGAGCATGATATAAATCAATAATGTGAATGGCATTTTGGAAATGAGTTTGAACGATTGTTTTGTTATAGGCTGCGCCATCGGTTAGCACGACAACGGTGCGTGCGCGATTAATGCCACGGAAAACGGCTTCATCATATATGCGCATGCCGAAACAATGGCTGGATTCGATGCCACCGACATACGTAGTCGCATCTTCATCCCGCACGGGATAGCCGTCTTTATCAATATGGGTTTGAGTGAAGATACAGCCCAGTTTGACCTCTCGTCCCTTGGCTGAACCGTCGGCTTGTTTGCCTTTCCGCTCTTTGAGTTCATTCCGGCGCATGGGACATCCGGTTCCATCGAAACTGATATACATGATCGGGATGGGACTGGTGTCGCGGCATGGCTGACGGTAAAGGCGGGGCATCCACGATTCAACCTGACGACCAATTGCTTCGGCCAACCGCTCGATATCCCGCCGATCCACCGCAATGTGGGCGTAAGCAAGCAAGTCAGCCTCCGCATCAATAAATGATGTTCGGCTGCCCGCGCGTGCCATTAGTCGGCGAGTGCCCGGCGAAAAACCCGTCCCAACCACATCAAGCATTTCGTGACCAGGCACTCGAATCGCCCCACAGTTTGGGCAGACGAAAAGGCTTCGGGAGTAAGGCACTTTCCCGAGCGTTGTGGTGATTGTCTTTGTGCGCAGGCCAATGCTTTGCATTCGATTCCCACAGGCGCACACCAGCGGCGTAGATCTTCGACCAGTGCCAATGTTGCTCAGCACCCTGCCTAAAACCTTTGTTCCGGCGGCAAGGGCGGTTTCGAGCAAAGCCATTTCCCATGCCTCCATGTCGGGGCGCGCCGTTTCCACCAT
>CAZMFH010000380.1:1521-1960 GCA_964565485.1 uncultured Verrucomicrobiota bacterium
CCCAGAGACTCCCCAAGACGCATAAGTTCACGTGTCAACTCTTGAAACCGACGACCCGCTTCGATCTGTTGTCGGACGGCTTTAACTTCATCCGGATTGGATAGCCGCCGGGAAATGGTTTTTCCCTTCTCCTTGAATGTATAGACCGGATATGGCCCGCGTTTATACCGCCGCCCATCCTTGCCGACCACCTCAACGTGTTGTTCCGTTACTGATCCCCTGCGAATAGATCGCAATTGTGCTAACTCTTGCAGAATTTGAGCCCGGCGTTCTTCCTGTACAGTTAATTTAGACATGATTCCTCCTTATGTAGTCAATACTACTACATAATTTCAGTAAAAAAAAGAGAAATCTTCTATATACCCACTTTTATTTCGTGCACCCCTCCAATTTAACCAACTTGATTTTAGCTCACAACATTGATATCATGTTGATCATT
>CAZMFH010000381.1:0-1952 GCA_964565485.1 uncultured Verrucomicrobiota bacterium
CTTGAAACAACCGCCTGCTCAGCAGGCAAATACAATTCCGGCCCGATATTGTTCATGGCAAAAAGCTGAGCAACCGCGAATAACGAGGGCATATTGAGTCCGATTAATCCGCAAAGTTTGTTGTAAAACTTGCCGACATCATCCCAGTTGCCGGAATTGATGATATTCCAAACGGTTTTCGGGGGAATACAAATGTAATCGCGGGACAATCCGTCGGCCGATTTGTCAACATTGTTGTCGCACAAATCGTAAAGCATTGCCATAATTGAGTTTTCTGCGGCATAACCTTGATTGCTGTTGGGAAACTCCAAGTCATCGGTAATATTGGCGTCTTCCGTATCCTGATAAAAACGATTGCCGGAATTCGGCACCCCCGGCAACCCCAAAAACCTTTGGGTTGGCTTGATTTGGGACATAATCGCAAACCATGTGGCAAAACCTTCCGACCAGGCCAGACGCACACCTTTGTTTTTACCATGAACCGGAATTGTCGTTCCACCGTCGTGCGCGCCACCCATGGATGTGTCAATTTTGTATGATGCGCCCTTATCCGCAAAAAAATGACCGTATTCGTGCATAATAATATCCCAATCCAGAGCATCAAACCGCAGGATATGAATACTCAACGGGCTCTCACGATAAAAAGAAGCTTTTCCGCCAACAGGATAAACAATTGGAATGATCGGCATAAAACGGTTGCCGCGCAAGGCATAAGCATCAACAGCTGCTTGTAAAACCGCATCCAAAACCGAAAAAACCCGCGCATTCCGGTCGTCCGAAGCGCTTCCACGCACAGGTTTGCCCGTAGTCAGCGAAACCGTCAATGTGCGCGCCGAATAATTTGAATACACTGCCGACTGCATATAGTAAACACTGTTCATATTCGGACCAACCCGCGCAACCAGATTGTTGGCTATTTGCGCGAACACACACACATAGATATTTGGTTTGGCAACCGGACTGACAGCGCGCACCGAATAGGCGCCATTGGCGGCGGTAAATCCCTGGCCGATCTGTTGTGCACCGCCGCTGCTGGCATGAAAAACTTTGACCACCGCATAGCGAATGGGATGCGTCTTATCGGCAGTATCCTTGTATTTCATGTTACCGGAGACTGTTATTGTTGTGGCGTGGCGTTCCAACAATGATTCCGGCGCCGGTTGCGGAGGAAATGCGTCTTGTTCTTTCTGGGTGCCAAAAAACGGCAAATCATCATGTTCAACCGGCGCAGCCGGAGTCCGCGTTTCTTCGCCCATCGCGCCGAGCAAACGTTGGCGTTCTTCGGCGCTGCGCGCCCGGCGCATATCCATTGCGCAGAACGGGTCTTCGGAAACCATCACTTCACGATCATCGGCAATGACGTTCAGGAGAACGCGCGAAGATTCAAACGAAGACTCAGCCGGATCGAAAATTGCGTCAACACAGATCGAATAACGGCCATGTTTCGACAAACTGACCAGCAACTGCAACTCGCGTGTATCGCCAGCCTCCAACGCGCCCGACCATTCGGTTGCGCCGCGCACCAAGGCTATTTCCTGTGGCAAGGTTATTTTAACAAACAAATTCGAATATGACCTGGTGGTTTCCAGCCTGACACGCAAAATTTCGTTTTGATTTAATACCGGCGTTGGATTATCAATTGCCACAGTCATGGTTAGAGGCGGAACACGCTTTGCTTCAAGCGGTCCGGCTGTGGTCAGCCAAAAGCCTGCCGCCGCCAACAAAACAACCATCAAACGCATAGCCAAATTTTTGTGGTTCATAACCAATTCCTCCCCATGTTTACCAAGATTTATCAATGCCAAGCTTGAGAGTTAATTTCAAAACTCATGTTTTGAAAGAATCCAGAACTCAGGAGCCAGAATTCATAATAAATGCAAACAATTTATGATAAGCTATTTGCTGGATTTTACATTCTGACTTCTGGCTTCTGAATACTGCTTTCAAAAGCT
>CAZMFH010000382.1:0-1951 GCA_964565485.1 uncultured Verrucomicrobiota bacterium
ACACAGCCACCAATTCAATCGTTAGGTGACATGTTTACTGATTATTATGGCAGAAAATTGTTTGCGGAGCAATGTTATTTGCAGTGTTATTTTGCGGTGTTGGGAACATCCGGCAGCGTTGCTGAACGAATTCTGCCGGCAATATGTCCGGGAATTACGCCGCCGGCATAAACGACATAGTTCCATGGGAACAGCAGCCATTCGCCGACACCTCCGCCGACATAGGTGCCGTAGGCGGGGTAAAGCACATTGTAGCCCTGTTTCTGGTGCGCCAGATCCTGGCCTGCGCGCAGATAGCTGAGCGCATCGCTTGTGGCGAGCGCTTCCGGATAGAGGTTGAAAAACGGCACAATGTAAAGAAAGGCATAAGTGCCTTTCCATTCGCGTTGCGCAAAATCCTTGGCATGTCCGCCCTCGTGCAGGGCAATCGCGGGGATATCCGAGTAGATGTTGATCGTGTTTGAGTAAGGATTATAATTATCGCCGCCAAAGAAACGTCCGGGAAAAACCGTGTACATCAGCCAGGATAAAAACCCCATCGTATAACGCCAACCGGGCCCGACGCTTTTGTTGCGAAAGGTGCGCCGCCATTCTGCGCCCACGCTGTATTCATTAATGCGCACCTTGACGCCGGGCAGTTCGTTTGTTGCCAGGTATGCGCGCAGCATATCCACCGTGTTGCTCGATATGCGATGACTGTCAACCTTGTAATTCCAGAGAATCAGCTTGCTCAACAAGCTGCCCGGCCAATACCAGCCGGCGGCATCCAGCACAGGGATGGGGCGCCCGAACGAAAATTGTGCTTCGCCCGGCGGCAACCGGCAATCCGCGGGGTAATTGATTTTTTGGCCTGCCCGATAAGGCGCCGTCGCGCAGCCGGCGCAACCAAGCGCCAGCAACAAGGCCAGCGCCACGCGTGTGCATAACAACCTTGCTTTCATGGCATATGCAAAGCAACCACAAAACACCGCGCCTCCGGCGCGCAGCGCCGGATATTACAATGGCGGCATCGGATTTAATGCGGCATTGGTTTCCTGAAATGCCTGCCAGGCCGCTTCCTGACAAGCCAGCGCTTCCGCTTGCGTAATGCCGTCCGAAGTGAAACTTGGGATGTCGTGCGTCAAACCGACAGGACTGAAGCCGGTAACTGCCGTGTAAATAGAGCAGGCGATCAGATAGGCGCCCTTCGGCGAAGGATGCACCGCATCGGCAATATACAAGGCCATACGCTGCGCGGAAGTCGGGGTTGAGCCCAGGTATTTCATCCATGCATAATTGGCCGGCGCCACGGTAGTTTTGAGGGTCTGGGCTGCTTTGATTGTTGCGTCATGTATTTTCTGGAACTGCGCCGGATAAGGGTTTTTGAAAAATGCCGGCGCTTCAAAAAAGACGGGGGTGGCGTTGCGGCTGCGAATCAAATCCGCGAATTTTCCGGCATACTGGAACATAACGTCATAACCGTCCGAAAGAAAAGGATGTGTTTCACACACCACGAAATCCCATGGTTCTTCCGCAATCCTGGCCCGGGCTGTGAGGGGGCCTGCGCCCTCTTCCCAGAACTTTGTGATTGTTGTGCCGCCGCGCGTGAATTGATCGGCAATGATGCGTGGACGCCCGGCTGGCGCCGAAGCCGCGAGCGTTTCAACAATCAGCGGCACATTCCAGCCCTGCGTCTGGCTTGCGCCAATAAAAAGAATCGCAAGCGTTTGTTCGTCGCTGGGAATTAATTTGCGCAGACGCAGCCGGACCCGCGCCGCATGGGTCTGATCCGGACTTGCGCCGGGCATGGCCAAAACCTTTTGGAGCTCCAATGTGGCGCGTTCATAATCCTTCTCCGCATAATTACCAAGACCAATATATAATTGCGCCTCAACCTTATCGAAGATCGAGATGCCCTGCATGCCCAGCGCTTTGGCCAGCGCATCGCCGGCCGCCGTATATTTTTCCCTGA
>CAZMFH010000383.1:0-1950 GCA_964565485.1 uncultured Verrucomicrobiota bacterium
AACTATTTCGGTGCATTTATCAATGGCTTCCTCGGTTAACGGCTGATCATGTTGCAATCCGACAATGGTTTCTTTGCGTACCCGCTTCTTTAAATAATCCTTGTCCAGGGTCGTATCAATAACCGCCACCTTAAAAACCTTGCGCAGCTCGCGCGCAACTTCATCCATTATTTTCAACTGCCACTTTATATGCGGCCGCCCCCCCGACCCGCCAGCCGATCCTATAACCATCGGTGTTTTTTTTGCCAAAAGTCCGGACATCATGATCCGACAGTCGTTTTTCATCTTATATTCCGCGACATGCGGCAGGCCCGCGCCCAAATAATGCGGACCCGGATCCAAAGACCCCGCATCGGCTGCCACCGAATCAGGATTTTTGGTCAGCGCCAGCTTATAAGCGCCTTCATCTATGCCAACCAACCCCATACATGAAGTCGGGGAAACCACCATATGCCTGCGTTGAGCCATAATGCCATCTCCTTCCGTATTTGAGATTGCCAAATTTTCTACTGCTGTATTTTATCCCTTAAACAAAGATCAGTGCACGAGATTGGGTTTATGATTGTGCGCAAGCTGAATGAAAACAATGCCGGCAACAATCGCAATCAAACCAACCACTATTTTCCAATCCAGAACCTGATCACGCCGCACAAGCCCGGTCAGCGTTCCGGCGACCGGCGAAAGCGCAAAGGCAACCGCAAGCGTCAACCCCAGATTATGCGTATGAGACAAAGCCGAATAAAAGCTCCACATCCCAAAACTACCCGCAACAATTCCTCCGCCAATCACAATCATAAACCAGGCTTTGGTGTTGCCAGGCACAGCGATATGCTTCCAGGCCGGCAAGGATAAGAGCCCCAAAATGACAAGCGCCACACCTGTTCGAATTGTGATGCCCGCAATCGGCGGCAGACCAAGTGATTTTAATCCAAGCTTTTCAAAGTATCCCCCGAACCCCCACGCTACACCGGCCATAACCGCAAAAACAAGATGCATTTGTTGAGTAGACATAATATGATTTCCTTATTTAGGTTTGCTTTGTATTCCCCGTTTTCTCGCCTCTTTCGATTGACGAGTGTCACAATATTCAACCGTGTGAGGAAACTTCAATGCCCCTCACGGAACCGGACTTGTGAATTTCTCACATCCGGCTCTTCAACAGAACTCATTTAACGAACGACAACGTATACAGATTGTGCTTAATTGCAGGCCGCGGCAGCGGATAGCGTTTCACATATTCAGCAAATTGCTTCCACCAGAGTTTCCCGCGCTGACTGCGACGGTTAAGCCATTTGCGCGTCAGCCGGAGCACGACGGCATAGTAGTGCTGCAAGGCGCGTATGTTCCCGCTTATTCCGTAATACTGATAATGACCGCGCAGTTTGGCCGCCAGTATCGGCCACCATTCTTTGGTCGGCATCGCGTTCCTGACCGTCTTCAGCCATGCATTCAACTCCTTGCACTTTTTGCGAAACTTTGCGCCACTGGTTTTACGATGCACCATGAAGTTGCCTTTCCGGCTTTTCCCGCAATAGTGCGTGAAGCCCAGAAAGTCAAATGTGTTGGCGCACCGCTTTTGCCGCGCAGCGTTTTGTTCCTCATACCTGCCAAAACTCATTCCGCGCGTCTTTTCAGGATGCAGTTCCATCCCATAACGCGAAAATCGTTCCTTCAGCATCTGCTCTATTTCCCGGGCATCTTGCACTGTCTGCGCCATACAGATAAAGTCATCAGCGTAGCGCACCAGTTCGACATATCCTTCCAATTCCGGCTTGATTTTCCTCTCAAACCATACATCCAGCACATAGTGTAGAAATACGTTGCATAGCAACGGACTCAAGTTGCCACCTTGCGGTGTCCCCTGCTCGGTCGCCATCAGCATGCCCGCCTCCATATATCCGGCTTTCAGAAAGCGTCTGATTATCAGCAGCATGCTCGGGTCTTTGATCC
>CAZMFH010000384.1:0-1917 GCA_964565485.1 uncultured Verrucomicrobiota bacterium
TTTGTGGCGACATTGCCTTTGTTCGCTTGTTGTAAAGATTTGATTCGATTGATGCGGAATGGTTTGAGTGAATAAATTTTCATGTTTGCCGGATGGGTCGGTGGAATCGGATCGTTGTGCGGTTGATTCCGGCGGCAGTCCTCTTAAACCCGGAATATGGCTTGAATGGAAGGCTTGGCTGCTGGCGCTGGCTGTAGCCGGGCCATTATACCTGTTCGGCATGTTCAATCACGATTTATGGCGGCCGGCTGAAGCGCGCGAAGCCGGTATTGCCTGCGCTATGATTGATAACGGCGACTGGTCTGCCACTTATCTGAATGAGGAATTGTTCCTTGAGAAGCCGCCATTATATACCTGGACCATTGCGTTGCCTTTGCGATGGCTGGGCCGGCAGGACTGGGTTGTGCGTTTGCCCGTCATTTTTTTTACGCTTGCCACATTGAGTGTGGTTTTTCTTTTTGCGCGTTTGCAGTTAAGCCGGTTGGGCGCCCAGGCGGCGGTGGTCAGTCTGGCCACGATGTGGCTTTTTGTGGAAGTTAATCATGGCGCCATGATTGACAATGGGCTGATGCTTTTTGTCGCCTTGGGGATGTTGTCTTTTTATCGGTTATCCGCAAGCGTTGAGCATAATGCCCGACGCTGGGCGGCCTGTTTTTATCTCAGTTTGGGGTTGGCATTTCTGACCAAAGGTTGCGTTGGCCCGGTGCTTATGCTGGCCGCTGTTGCCGGCTTTGTGGTTGTCGGACGGCGTTGGGATTTGTGGCGCGTAATTTATCCGTGGACCGGCCTGGCGATTTTGACCATTCTGGTGGGCGGCTGGCTGGTGGCGCTTTGGCTGCAGGGCGGCGCGGATTATTATCGTGTGTTCTTTATTGATAATCATCTCCATCGCTTCCTGGGTAACATCGGGCCTAAAGCCGGACCTTTCTATTATTTTCCCTATTTGCTGCTGTCGCCGTTTCCCTGGACGCTGTTGATTCCGGCTGGGATCTGGAGCTTGTATCAGCAAAGCAAGCATCGAGCTGATGCAAGGGAATATTGGCGGATTGCGGGGTGGTGGTTTCTGGGGATGTTGTTGATTCTAACGCTTGCCGGCTCCAAGGATAATCAGTATTTGCTTGTGCTGTTGCCGCCTTTGGCCGTTGTCTGCGGCGCATGGGTTGAATATACGGTGCGCGCCGGATCGCTTCCGGTTTGGAGTATCGGTTTGATGTGGCTGTTTGCGCTGGTGGTTTGTTTGGGCGCGGCGCTTATGCCATTGGCGCCTTTTTTGGAAGGGTGTCGTGCCGGCTGGTCTGTTTGGGGTTCGGCGCTTGGCGTGATTTTATTGGCTGGAATTGGGTTGTGGGGTTTGTCCGCGCTCAGGCAGCGCGCCTGGCTGGCCATGTGGCGGCGTTTGGCTTTTTTGGCGGTTGGCGCCGGTTTGGCCTTGGGGCTTTTTGTGGAGCCGGCGCTTGATCGCGGGAAAAGCATTCGTCCGCTGAGCGCAATGACGCAGCGCAACCTCTTGCCCAATACTGTTTTGTATGGATATGGCTTGGATGAGAATACAATCGGCGCGCTTTATTTTTACGGTCAGCCGATCAAACGTTTGAAAAAGTTATATAAACATATCCATCTGGCGCAGGAAAACGAA
Source organism: uncultured Verrucomicrobiota bacterium (assembly GCA_964565485.1). Lineage (GTDB taxonomy): Bacteria > Verrucomicrobiota > Kiritimatiellia > JAAZAB01 > JAAZAB01 > CAZMFH01. The sequence continues at coordinate 1,637 of CAZMFH010000384.1, forward strand.
GCGGTTGCGTTGCTTTTGATGTCGCGCTGCAATCCCAATCCGGAGGTTGAATGCCTCTTGCGGACAGGTTATTGGCGGGTGGTTGAAATATTACAGTCCGGCAGGCGCATTTTCTGGCTTTTAATATCCGGAAACTGATGGTGTCTGTCGCTGTAGTAAATACTCACGGCGGCTCGCCTGGAGGTCTCGCCCCACCAAAGCCACATTTGGCCATAATGGCGGGGTGTAGGCGTCCCGGCCAAGCCGTCTTTTCCGGGCATGACACAGTCAGTCCAGAGGCA
>CAZMFH010000385.1:0-1906 GCA_964565485.1 uncultured Verrucomicrobiota bacterium
AGGCCGTAACGATCACGCACCCGCCGGTCAAAGCGCCCCAAAGTCCTCCGGTTGCAACATTAGCAATAGCCGATAGCGTGTCGTCAGTGCTTTTCCCAACGTTGGTCATGACATCGCCAATTGGGTTTATAGCATTGGCAATTACTTTATTGGTTTCTGTGTTTCCAACGCCCATGTTTGCCAATGTTTGGCCGACATGTTGTTCGACCGCCAGTGGCTCATCGGCGGGGATAATAAGTGGATATGCGCCTTCGCGCAGCTGAGGATTGTTGTTCTCGATCTGATCCATGATGGCTGACCCCATCTTATACGCTGCATAATAAGGTGCTGCGTAGCCAACACCAGAGCCTATTCCTGCGCCAATTGATCCTGCTGTCGCTGACGCCGTAGTGCTTCCGCTGAGCGCGCCGTAAGCTTTGCCTATCCCGCTGCCAATTGATCCACCGACACCCGCACCTGCTGCTGCGCTTGATTTACCGATGCCGCCCATCGTCGTCGCTTCTAATGCGGTACCTGTTCCTGCGCCGGTAAGCGGAACAGCCGCCTCCGCGGCACCTGCGCCGGTAAGCGGAACAGCCGCCTCCGCGGCACCTGCTGCGGTAGGCGCAGCGGACGCAGTTACAGCTGGAGCGGCGGCGGCAACCACTTTGGGAGCGGCAAAACCCAGTGCTTCTTTAGCCGCTGGCAGCCAGGCGTCTTTGGTCAGTGCGGCCAGCGTCAGGGCGGTTTGACCGGCCTGAATATACGATGCCGTCTGCGCCTGCGCGGCCTGCTCTTCCGCTATCGCCCGCTGCATGGCCTGATTTTCGTTAAACTGCCGCGCAGTTTGGGCCAGGCTGGTGTTGTATTGGGCTGCGTTTTGCGCCAAGCTGGTGTTGTATTGTGTTTTATCCTGTTCCAGCTGTGTGTTGAACTGGTCTTTTTCCTGATTCAGAGCGGATTGCTTGTAGGCGGCATCCGCTTCGTCGATTGCTCCCTGCCTTGCCTGCGGCGTTGCGGACAGGAGCGAATAAGTATAAGGCGTGTTGTATCGTCGTCCTGTCCCCGCCCGTTTCTGGGCGCTGCTTAAATCACTGAGGTTAAAGTTGATGGCCATGATTATCCTCCTTAAAGCGTACGATTGGTAGCGGGCACGCTATTCAGATATGAATTTTCTACAGGGTCAGTAAATCTTCTTATATTTTTTTGATATGCATCGTTTGCGATTTGCGACAGGTTTATTTGCTCGCTTTGCAAATCGATCAGTTTCTTCTGGATGGCCTGCTGCGCTTCCATTTTCTTATTTTGATCCCATGATGAAACGCCTTGCGTGGCCAGATTCATGACGCCGATGGCGGTTGCCCATTTATTTTGCTTCTCCCAGTCGTCCATGTATTTTCTCTGATCGGCCAGTTTGCTTGCAAATTCGGTATCTTTCTGCTGGGTTGTGGCATTAAACTGCCTGCTTTTTTCGCCTTCTGTTGCGTCAAACTGCCGGGCTTTCTCGGCGGTTGTTGCGCTGAATTGCCTGGCTTTTTCAGCCAATCCGGCCTCCTGCAACCCGGTCTTTAGCGCCTGTGCTTGCGCTTCCCGCTGGCTGGCGGCGCGTCCGGCCATATACGCAGCAGCGGCTGTTTCCAGGTCGGGCGTTGCCCGGACGGATGACGGCGCGGCCAGCGCCTGCCTGATTTGTCGTTGATAAAGAACCGGGGATCCTAAAGCGGCATTATTCATCATCTCCTCCTTTAACTTAAAACTAAAAAATCAAAACTGAAAACGTCCTACCGATCATCCCGTTCGAGCTGATACTCAATCCCCCAGGCCAACAGCCGCATTCCACGGACTTCACTGGAATCGGTCGGGATCGTGGTCGAAAAACGCAGCCGGTGGGTCCACCCCAGATGGTCAACTTCCTGTGTGTGGCGGA
>CAZMFH010000386.1:0-1893 GCA_964565485.1 uncultured Verrucomicrobiota bacterium
ATTGTAACCAATAAAATCAATGGTTTTGCGAATTCTCGCCACTTATTGAATCACCCCGCGTGTCTGCATGCAATCCTAATCAATGTTTGCAGATGTTTCCTGCGACGGTGGGACGGAATCCCTAACCCCGCCATTTGCCCCACGATTGACGATCTCCGCCGGAGCCATCCATTCCCGCGACGCATTGCGTTCGCTGGCACTGGCACATCCATGACCATCGCCTCGATTGCTTTACACCTTCCGTTGGATTCGCAGCCGCCAGCACCTGCATAACTTCCGCCCTTTACTATTCTTTTCTCGCGCCCAAACCGATTTCTTGAGCCTCTTATCACAATAGTCTGTTGCAATTTCTTTTTGCTATATCTATACTTTTGAATTTGTTGTGTCTGAGTCGCTGGCATCGCTATTGCCTTCTGTGGCTACCAGTGTGTTTAGCCTAAAGCCGGCATTTAGGTTAGAGCCTGATCAATCCATAAAAAACAGCAATGTGCTTGCAATGGCTGCATAGCCGGATTATGATCGCATTGTATTTCCGTAAAAAAACACTTAAAAAAAGAATGCTTCTTAGGGGACAAAAAGGGGAAAACATGTCGCAAAATTGCCCCTTATTGCGCAACGTATCACGAGCAACGTAAAATCGTTTTAATTACTGTAAAATAAGGGTTTAACGGTGATTAGCGGCCAGTCTAAAGGCTTGTTTGTTCGGTGCCTGTTTTGCCTTCCAAGCTGGTTGTGAGGGTTCGATTCCCTTCGCCCGCTCCCACAAAAACATTGCTAAAAACAACGCCTAAAGTTTGCGCAAACTTATGATATGGAGCAAATGAAAATATTTTTGACTTGTGTCCCCCTGTTGGTTCTAACAGTAACAATCTGAGGTCAGAATGCCGCCGCTGGAGCAAAAAACATCACAAGCCAGTGAATAGCGCGAGTTAAGACGCTTGTTCTTTAGTGAGTGCCCTCTCTGGTGCCTATCCTATGTCATCATCTCGCAAATCACGTCATGCCTCCAAACGCCATCACGCCCCTGCGCTTGCTCGGGTTGCCTGCCGGACTTTGATTCGGCTTGATACCGAACGCATTCGCCGCGCGGAGTATAAAGCGCTGCAACGCGAACAAAAGGCCTACGGCAAGGTCGAGCAGGAATGGAACCGTTTCGAACAAGAGGATAAACCGGCCTATGCCCGCTGGTTGCGCCTGCGTTGCGGACCGCTGTTCGATAGCTTGCACAATCTGAACCAGGAGCTTGACCTGCTGCGCCACACACTCGATCTGATCAATGATTTCAAAAGATATTATCGCCACCGCCCAATGCACAAGTGCGCCGAAGCCGCCGTGCAATACTTTGCCCAGGAGGGAAAGCCGCCCGCCGGATTCGAAGATTTCTTCAAACAGCGCGATTCTTCCATCAGCAACCAGTCTGACGCAGATGAAGATGACGACGATGACGATCCTTTCGATGACGATGACGAGGAGTTTGCGGACGAAGATATCTTTGAGTCTTTCGCCGATGTCCTGCCCGAGAACGAGTATGACGACTTTAAGACATTTTTGAGCGATATGTTCGACCTGCGGTTCCGTCCCTCGCAACCGCCCCTAAAAATAGCCGAACGCGTTAAGGCGCTCTACCGCAAAATCGCCCGCCGGTTGCATCCTGATCATGGAGGATCGGCGCAGGGATCACAACTTGAACTCTGGCATGAAGCCCAGCGCGCCTATGAACAGCACGACCTCGGCACGCTCGAACGCATTTATGCGCATTGCGATTTGCTCGATACGGAGTCTGCTCAATCCGCGCCCGTGGCCTCCATTCGCAACAACCTGGCATTCTTGAGAAACGCGGCCGCCGCGCTCAGGAGGCGCATCAGGGACGCACGCCGCTCCATCGAATGGGGT
>CAZMFH010000387.1:0-1883 GCA_964565485.1 uncultured Verrucomicrobiota bacterium
CAGCTTCAATCCATTAAATCCCGCCACGCCCCGAGGCGGGCAAACTTACTCCTTTAAAACAACGGCCAAAATTGACGTCATGCTTTGCGTTAGTGTCGCTTTTATTCAAGCCGATAGCTGATCCGGTGGCTGCCCGCATGGAAGATGTGCGGTGATGCTTGATGTTTTTGACTGCCTGGCGTTTTTGCTTCCACCCAGCCCTCCGGATTGCGTGTAATTGCGGCACAGCGGGCGGGCACCTGCAAGTCAATCTTCAGCGCTTTTCCATTCCGTTGCCAGGCAACTTTGATCAAGCCGCGCGGGGTCGGCACCTGTCCTCTCGCCCATTGCAGATCCGCCGGCGTTGGGCAAACCTCAAACAATCGAAACGCCGGTTGCAGCGGTTTGACGCCTAAAACTTCCGCCGGTAAATCATAAAGCGGGGCGCAGCTCCACAACTGGCAGTAGCTTTCCGGAAAACCTTTTTGCTTGGTCGCGCTTTGAAAGGTTTCCCAAAATGTTTCGTTGCCGGCCATGACCATTGGCAGCCATTTTTCGCGCAACGCTTTTAAGGCCAGATCATAACGACCGCATTTGGCCAGAGCGCGGAAAATATAAAAGCAGAAATACGGCGATGGCTGGTGCACGGGCGTATTCGATTCCCATACACGGGCGAGAATCCCGCGGCGCTGCTCCGGCGCGGCGACATCGAGCAAAAGCGCCAGGGCATTGATATGCTGGCTTACCGAAGCGCTTTGACGACCATTTTCCGCCGAATCCACATAACAGCCGCAGGCGCTGTTCCAGAACGTTTTATGCAGCGCCTGCCTAAGACGCGCAACTTGTTGTTCCAATTTGGCCGCTTGCAGTTCGGGCAGAGCGTGTTTGGCCAACCAGGCAGCATCCGTTAAACCCTGCAAATAAAACAAATTCAATCCGGCCGAAAGCCCCTTGATATTCCGGCCTCTGCCCGTCATTGCCGGATTGGTCCAATCCAGAAAAGTCCAGCCGGGAACATTTTCCAGCAATCCGGCGCTGTTCCGATATCTCGCCAGCCAGCCGAGAATGCCTTTCAGCGTCTGAGCCATTTCGCCGACAAAACTACGGTCGCCGGTAAACAGCAGATATTCTTTTAAGGCGGTGATCCAAAGCGTGCAGTATTCCGTAATAACCTGATCGAAGCTCCAAGGATAACCGCTTTGCACTTCGCCCAGCGGCCCCTGAGACTGGGCGACTTGCCGAATCAGATTGCGCGGCAGCCGCAGATCACCAAAACTGTAATAAACAAAAAGATTGGCCAGCCGTCCGTCGCCGATATACTGCTGTTGTTCGCGCCACGCATTTTCCATAATCCCGTCTTGCATGCAGGCTTCGGCCGTGTTAATCCCCATCCGCCACAAGCGATTTAGTAACTTGTCGGAACATGCAAACCGGCCGTTGTGCGGCACATCTGCGGTAGTCCGCAGCGCGCTCACTTTTAAATGCCGGATTTTTGCCGACCAGGGATGAACGACCACCTGCAGATAACGCAGTCCGCGCCAGTTAAAGGCGTTGGACCATGTCTGCCGTCCGGCGCGGGTGATGTAACGGTCCACGGTGCGGGGCAACGCCCCTTGCGTAACGCCAGCCGGCAAAACCATTTGTTTGTTTTCCAGTCGCTCGCTGCTGCCGATATCAATGATTGTGCCGGCAGGCGCATCCACGTTCAACTGATAGTAGGCGCTGATTTCGCGGCCCATGTCATGAATGAAATATGCCGGGCGGCCATGTTGCAAATGGGCGGCACATTTAACCGGAACATGCCGCGCTTGCCACATTATTTCTTCCAGCTCGTCCTGCCGTTCAAGTTTATCCATTTGGTTGCGACTGATTTTGAGCAAGCCCATTTCCAAAAGCCGTTTTGG
>CAZMFH010000388.1:0-1882 GCA_964565485.1 uncultured Verrucomicrobiota bacterium
GTACGTGGGCGATGGCCACGTGTACAACGACGATAGGAGCGGTAGCTACTATGTGTGGCCAGTGCGCGGCGGACAGTAGATACTTTGATCCTTTGGTTCTTTGGTTATTGGATTTTTAAATATGGCACAGTATGAGCACCTTCCCATTTACCGGGCGGCTTTGAAGCTGGCGATTCATCTGGAGACGGTCGTGCGGGGATTTCCCCGCTATACAAAATACACGCTGGGGAGCGAAATGCGGCGTTACGCCCAGGACATTCTGGGTTTGATTATCCAGGCCAATTCCGACCGGGAAAACCGCAAGGATGTGCTGGTCTTGCTGCAGTCGGCGGTCGAGCGGTTGATCGTCGCCGCCCGTCTTTGCCAGGAAACCAAAGGTTTTAAAAAATTTGAGGGGTATGCCGCCACCGTTGAGCTGGCCGCGCAAGTGGCCCGTCAAAATGAAGGGTGGCTCAGAAGCATTCGGGGTTCAAGAGATGCCGGAACTGCCGGTCAAAGATCCGCGGGTGAGCAGTCAACCACTGTGCGCCCGTCCCGCCCGGAGTAAACGGCCGGGCATACGAGGGCAGTTTGCCGTACCTGCATTGCGGGATCGGTAAACGAAGACAGAGAAGAAGTGGGCGGGCAAGGAGTCCAATTGGTATTGGTCGTCCAGTACCAACGCCAACAACACAAACAACGCGTGGATCGTGAACATGAACAATGGCAACGTGAACAACAACAATAAGAGCAATAACAACTATGTGTGGCCAGTGCGCGGCGGAGAGTGGAACTCAAACGCCCCGGATGCCCCCTCATCCTCCGCGCTCTTTCGCGATCTGTATATCAGCTATCTGCGCTGCCGGGCCGGCAAGCGAGGCGCCGTCAATGCCCTGCGCTTCGAATACCGGCTGGAACAAAACCTGCTGCAACTGGCTTTCGATCTGGCTTCGGGCCGCTACCGGCCGGCGCGTTCGATCCGCTTTGCCGTGCCGCGCCCCAAAATGCGCGAAATTATCGCGGCGGATTTTCGCGACCGCATCGTCCATCACTACCTGGTGGAACGGCTGGAGCGCATCTTTGAGCCTGTTTTTATTCACGATTCTTACGCCTGTCGCCTGGGCAGGGGCGCGCATCGCGCCGTCTCGCGCGTGCGTGATTTCATCCGCCAGGGCAGCGCCAATGGGCGCCGGCCGCTTTTTGCCCTGCATCTGGATGTTCAGAATTTCTTCATGTCCATTGACCGGGATGTTCTGGAGAAGATCGTCACCGACCGTCTGATTCGGTCAAAACACAACCGGAAGAAACACGGCGTGCCGCATCTTGATTTTCTGTCCGGTCTGGCCCGCATGATGATCCGCCATGATGCGCTGGACGGGCGCATTGACAAGGGTAATCTTCAATTGCTTGACCGGATACCGCCGCACAAGACACTGCTTTTTGCGCCGCAGGGCAAGGGTTTGCCCATCGGCAATCTCACCTCGCAGTTTTTTGCCAATGTGTATCTCAATGAACTGGACCAATACTGCAAACACAAGCTGAAATGCCGTTATTACGTGCGCTATTGCGACGATTTTCTGCTTCTGGACGAATCTCCCGAAAAACTGGCCAAGTGGCGCGAAAAGATCAGGGAATTTCTGCGGCAAGGCCTTGCGCTGGATTTGAACGAACGCTATGCGACCATTATGCCGGTTGCGCGGGGCATTGATTTTCTGGGTTACATCATCCGGCCGGATTACGTGCTGGTACGAAGGCGTTCCGTCAATGCCCTGAAGGTCAAGCTGGCGGCATTTGAAAAACAATTGGTGGAAAAAAATGCCGATACCGGACGGGTCATTCATCGTTTTGACTACCCCGTGCTGGCAAAATTGCGAGGCGTTCTGGCTTCCTATCTGGGGCATTT
>CAZMFH010000389.1:0-1866 GCA_964565485.1 uncultured Verrucomicrobiota bacterium
TGTGCGCCTTTCAACGACTGGCTATGCGCCAATAACACTGCCGCTGCCGTTCTGAAGTTCCGCGCATTGAAAATATCGCAAAAAAGGCGGATCAAAAACGCCCCTGCCCTAAATGGGCGGATGAGTGGCGGCTGAAAAACTTTCGACAATCCAACGCGACAACTCCCGATTAGGCTCCTCCACCACATTACGGGTAATATCAAAAACTGTGCGGCCGGTGTTTTTGGCGATAATTTTCAAGCCATGCTGAAAATCACGGAAGCGCTCGCTGCAAACCGTGCGCATGGTTTTATCCTGCGTAATACTTAATTCAACCAGCAGATCAAGCGCATCATCACCAAAAATCAACTCCAGCGCATGTTCCTCATGAAAACGTTGCGCAAACCCGGCAACTTCACTTCGCAATAAATCACGCTGCGACTGGCAATTCTTTTGCAAAAGCTCCTTGAGCGCGCCATCGGGATCAGCAACAGTATTGGAATCAACCTCAAACGCCTTGATTGCCGTTGACGGCAGTTGAAACTTAAAGTTGCGCAAAGCTTGTTCCATGATCGTCATCAATCCGCGTGCTCCGGTCTGCTCATCCACCGCCCGCCGGGCGATCTCCGCAACCGCTTCCTTTGTTACCGAAAGGTCAATGCCGTATCCGGCAAAATCACGCTGGTATTGCGTTAAAATACTGTCCTCCGAATCGAGCATAATTTGGCGCAGATCGTCTGCCGTCAACCCTTCACAAACAACCCGCACCGGCAGGCGTCCGATAAACTCCGGCTCAAAACCGGCCTCAATAAAATCGCGCGTTCGCGCCAGTTTAAGATACTCACATTCCGCGCCGGATGCGTTCCCATCCCGGGCAAATCCGATTTTCCCGCTGGCCACACGCCGCTTGACCTGTTCTGCCAGACGGTCAAAAGCCCCGCTGACAATAAAAAGCATATGCCGCGTATTAATCGTCCGCTTCGGCATTTGTCCGCTGCGCTGAAGCTGAAACATGGCTTCCATCTGCCCTAACAGATCAGTCTGGCTTTGCAGACTGACATCGGTCTCCTCCATCAGTTTCAAAAGATTGATTTGCACTCCGCGCCCGGAGACATCGCGCCCGCTGCCCGGCGAAGCTGCGGCAATTTTATCAATTTCATCCAGATAAATAATGCCATATTGCGCCAGCTCCGTATTGCCGCCGGCGGCCCGCGCAAGATCACGCACAAGATCCTCGACATCATGTCCAACATATCCGGTTTCGGAAAATTTCGTGGCGTCCGACTTGACAAACGGCACACCAACCAGTTTGGCAATGCAGCGCATCAGATAAGTTTTACCAACGCCGGTCGGACCAAGCAAAACAATATTCTGCTTGGCGTAATCGCGCTCGCGAAAAGCGGAATTCTCCAAGCATTGGCGCACATGATTATAATGATCGCAAATGGCAACCGCCAGAGCCTTCTTGGCCTCGCCCTGCTGGATGACGAACCGGTCCAGATAATCGCGAATATCACGCGGCTTGAGATTGAACTCGCGGACACGTTTCAACTTGTCCTCATCCTTCGCGGCATCTGCGGAGGCATCCGTTACGTTTGGTTCGCCCTCCGATTTTGCGCCAAACCACTGATCCGACTGCGCTTTACCGAGCATATCGCGCATCTGGCGCTGCCAATCTTCAATAGTTATCCGCGGTGAATCGGAATTACTCATCTCAATCTCTTCTGCCTCCTACGCATTGGAAGAAAGTTTAGCCTGATCCTCGGCTGAAAGACAGCAAAAACTTTACAAAAATACCAAATGACGCATGTCCCACAAACAAAACAAACAAGCAAAAAATGATTGACAATCACCTGCAATACTGATAATTTTTTTTTACATTTTAAG
>CAZMFH010000390.1:0-1861 GCA_964565485.1 uncultured Verrucomicrobiota bacterium
TGAGTTCGGCGTGTCCCGGCGCACCGTGGCGCGCGATCTGGACTTTTTGCGGGATGAGGAACGCGCTCCGCTGGCATATGACGACGCTCAGCACGGGTTCCGGCTAACCGACGAGACCTACACGCTGCCGCCGGTACGGATCAGCCGCAAGGAGGCGTTCAGCTTCGGCCTCGCCCGCAAGCTCCTGGCCCATTACGAGGGCACGCCGCTACACCTCGATATGCGGTCGGTGCTGGATAAGATCGCCGAATCGCTGGAGGGCGATATCACAATCGAGCCCGATTGGCTGAGCGAACACATGGGGGTCCTGCCCGAAGACCGGGTACGGATTGATCCGCAGGTCTGGACACAACTGGCAGGTGTCGTGGAGCGCCACGAGGCGATCCGGGCGACATACCAGACTTTCGACGGGCGCATTTCTGAATACGAACTGCACACATACCATCTGCTCGCCTACCATGGAAACTGGTATGTCCTGGCGCGAAACGTAGGCAAGGACCGGATCGAGACCTTCGCCCTGTCGCGGTTCCGCCGGATCGAGGCCACAGGACAGGCCTTCACGCGGCCCGCCGAGTTACGCCCCGAGCCGTAAGCCCGGCAGGCGTTCGGGATAATGGGTGGCGAAAAACCGATTAATGTCCGGCTGCTGTTCGATGCCAAGCTGGCCGTCTACATTACCGAGCGGCAATGGCATGCCAGCCAGGAGTTCCGGACACTACCGGACGGCCGGGTTGAGATGCGCATGGAGACTACAGGGCGCAAGGAACTCGTGCGCTGGGTACTATCCTGGATGCCGGACGTGAAAGTGCTGGCGCCCAAGAGCCTTCACGACCGGATCATTGAAAAACTTCAGGATGGACTCCAGGCACAGAAATAAATGCATATGTGTATCAGAACAAGGGCGAGTTTGACAGCGCCTTAAATATTGGCACGCGGCGCCGGCTAGTATCTGGAAAAGAAAGTGAGTCTTCCCCGCGCGAGTGGGGGTGTTTCCTTTACCTGTTTCCGCGCAGTGCCACCGGAAACTGCGCAATTGCGAGCATTTTTTACGCCACATTCCTTGTTTTTTTCCGGATCGTTGTTATCATAACGACCGTGAAAATTGAAGATTATATCCGTGAACAGGCGTTCGCGCTTGGATTCGGCGCGGTTGGGTTCGCGCGCATCACCCCAAGCCGGTCATCGGAAATGTTTCAGCAATGGCTGGATGACGGATTTGCGGCTGAAATGTCATACTTGAAACGGCATGCCGCCTTGCGTTCCGATCCGCGCAGGCTGGAGCCTTCCGCCAAGTCAATCATTGTCGTGGCGGCGCGCTATCCTTCGGAACAAACCCAAGCCACAATATCTAATTTTGCCCGCGGCGCCGACTACCATCATGTCCTGAAAATTAAATTGGCGAAACTGTCGGACGCGCTGGCCGAAAAATGCGGGGGCGCAAACATTTTACGTATTTGCGTGGATTCAGACCCGCTGTCCGAAAGGGAATGGGCGGTGCGCGCCGGGCTCGGCTGGATCGGCAGGCAGGGCGGCGTTATCAGCCCCGATCTGGGCGCATGTTTTTTTATCGGGGAATTGCTGGTCAATCTTGAAATTGAGCCTTCCGCGCCAATGGTCAACCGATGCGGCGATTGCAATCTGTGCGTGCACGCCTGTCCGACCGGGGCCATAATGCCGGGAAACCGGATTGACGCCCGGCGCTGCATCTCATATCTGACCATTGAACATAAAGGCGATATCAACCCTGAAATCGCCGCCCGCTTTGGCAGTTCAATCTTCGGATGCGATCGTTGCACCGCTGTTTGCCCGTGGAACAAGGAGCGGAAAACGCCGATCATGCCGGAATTTGACATTTCACCAA
>CAZMFH010000391.1:0-1857 GCA_964565485.1 uncultured Verrucomicrobiota bacterium
TTGGGTTGTTTGCGGGGGTGGGCGCGCCGCAAAGCTGGGCGGTGGTTCCTGCGCAGTCGTCTGCACGGCAGGATGTGGCTATCAATGCTGCGCGGAATCTGATGCATAGTCCATTGCCGGGCGCATCTGATTTGGCTTTTTCCGGTAATACGGAAAACGAGCGCAATTCTTCCGGTCTGATCTATGTTTGGTTGACCGTTGGTTTGGCGGCTCTGGCGTTGGCTGTTTTGTATTGGTTGTTCAAAAATCGGCAAACGGATGTGTCGGTATGGTCGGCGCCTGATTCTGCGCATGTCCGCGCCGCATTGGTTCGTCAAGATGCGGTTTTTGATGTGGACGGTGTTACGGCGCGCAATCCGCGTTTTTTGGAATTGCTTGTGCAACAGCAGCTTATTGCCGCTGAAGAGCGTGAGTCGCTTTCCGCCCGGTTTAAGGGCAATGATTATGCCATCATGCTGTTTCTGGCGGCACAAAGGCCGCAGATTAAAAGTATGATCGGCAAACTTTGGGGTGATTCGATCGGAGTTGTTTATGTTAATCCGGCCAAAATCATAATTCAGCATGAACTGTTGCTCAAATTGCCCGGGAACTATGCGGAACAGCAGTGCGTGTTGCCGTTTCACGCTTTGGATAATGTGGTTTCCGTTGCGATGGCCGATCCGAAAAATACGGTTCTGCAACGCCAGATTGAAAGCTATTTGGATGCGTTGGTGAGCCCTGTCTTTGCGCTGCCGGATCAAATCAGGACGGCGCTTGAGGTGGTGCGTGTTTCCCGGCGGACTCTAACGGACACATTGAAAGAGCGTCTTTCCAGTGCCGCCCGCGAAGGCGCCGCAATCGGACGAATGGCCGAGGAAAAGTCTGTGGCCGAATTCGTGCGCGGTCTTTTCCTGCTGGCGCTTAAACAGCACGCCAGTGATATTCACGTTGAACCGCATGAAAACAACGTGCTGGTGCGTCTGCGTGTTGATGGCGCTTTACAGGAATATCTGCAGCTGCCTATGCGTCTGTTTCCCGCGCTCTCCAATGTGTTTAAAATCATGGCTGGAATGGATATTGGCGAACGCCGTCGTCCGCAGGATGGACGCATCACCATGAAGCTGCCCGATAGCGATATTGAATTCCGTGTTTCGTGTGTGCCGACGATTTACGGCGAAAAAATCGTTTTGCGCCTGCTTGGGCAGAATCAGTTTGTCGCCGTGCCGGGACTTGAGGATCTCGATTTTGCCTGGCCGATTCTGGATGGCATCCGCCGGATTATTGCCTCGCCCAACGGCGTTTTTTTTGTGACCGGCCCAACCGGTTCCGGCAAGACTACCACGCTTTATGCCGCCTTAAAGCATCTGAACCGCAAGGATCTTAATATCATGACCATTGAGGATCCGGTTGAGTATCGTTTGCCGGGCATCAATCAGGTGCAGGTAAATCCGCCGGCGGGGGTAACTTTTGCAACGGCTTTGCGCGCCTTTTTGCGCCAGGATCCGGATGTCATGCTTGTTGGGGAAATCCGTGATTTGGAAACCGCCCGCATCGCCTCGCAGGCGGCGCTGACCGGGCATCTGGTTCTGACGACGCTGCACACCAATAACGCCATGCAGGCCGTAACACGCTTGATCCAGATCGGCGTCGAGCCGTTTCTTGTGGCGCCTTCCATTATCGGGGTCATGGCGCAGCGGCTGGTGCGCCGGCTTTGCGAACATTGCAAGAAGAAGTATGCGCTGACGTCCGCGCAAATTGCCGAGTATTTCCTTTGGGACGGCCACACGGAAGTTTTTTTTCATCGCGCCAAGGGGTGCGAGAAATGCAATTACACCGGTTATGCCGGTAGGATTGCCATTCATGAGCTGTTTATCATAG
>CAZMFH010000392.1:0-1853 GCA_964565485.1 uncultured Verrucomicrobiota bacterium
CTTATAGCACAAGGACTTGAGGTTGTCAACCCATTTTCTTTATGAATAATTCAGGTTAGATATTATGATTTGAAAGGAAATTATCCATGGATTATGATCCCAACAATTTTCCAATTGTGATTTGCGACCAACATCCCGCATGGCTGGATATGTATCAAAGCGCCTGGCGTATGGCATGTCGGAACATTCGCTATCCTTCCGCATGCGGATGGAAGCCTTATCTGCCTGCTCTGGCGGGCAGCGATACGATCTGGGTGTGCGATTCCAATTTCATGGTATTTTTTGCCAGATATTCCAACGGTGTCTTGCCGGGAATAGCGGATTTGGACAATTTTTATCGGTTGCAGCGCGAGGACGGATATATTTCCATGGCTTACAGGCCGGAGCCGGAATGTGAAGCTTTTCCGGGGCGTATCATGATGCCTATATTTGCCTGGACCGAATGGGAATATTACCTTTTGACGGGCGATTCCGCGCGGTTTGAGAAAATTCTGCCTGTTCTGATAAAATATTTTGACTGGATCAAAACAAACCGCCGCCGCCCCAACGGGCTTTACTGGTATGAAGACAGCGGCTCTTCCGGCTTGGATAATTTGCCGCGTGGCGGTTATCCTTCCCTGCACCAGGATGGCAGCGATATCTGTTTTATTGATCTTGCCTGTCAGCAGGCGCTTAGCGCGCTGCATCTCAAAAACATGGCGGCGTTGTTGGGCGAAAAAAATACGGCCGAAAGATTGGAATCCGAGCACAGGGAGCTCGTGGCGCTGATCAATGCCAAGCATTGGGGCGAGCGTTATGGGTTTTATTATGATCTGAATTATAAACCGGCCGGTGGGGAACGCAGTTATTACCAGAATCATAAAACCACGGCGGCTTTCTGGGCTTTGCTCTGCGGCGCCGCCGACGCTTACCGCATGCGCAAAATGGCCGAACACTTGTTGGCGCCCGACGAATTTTGGACCAAAAATCCCGTGCCCGGCCTTTCGAAGGACGATCCGAATTACGATCCTTTCGGCGGCTATCACTGCGGCAGCGTATGGTCCAACATGAACTATATGATTGCAGCCGGTTTCCGTGTCTGTGGACGTCCGGATATAGCCCGGGAGATTGCGGTCAGGCATTTCAACTCCGTGGAAAGAGTTTGGCGTGATGATGCGTGGGGTAATTTGTGGGAAGCATATTCGCCGGAATATGACCGGCCGGCGGCGACATCGGGCGGAAAAATCGTCAAGCCGAATAATGTCGGTTGCACCGGATTAGTGCCCATTGCCATGTTGATTGAATTTGTATTGGGGTTCAGTTTTGATGCCGGACGAAATACCATAAGCTGGCTCATCGCTGAAAACGGAAAACACGGCATCATGAACCTGCAATTCAACGGACAGAAGGTTGCGCTGATATGCGAGGCTTTGGATATCAACCATGCCGGCCGCAAAATAATAGTGGAAAATGAGAAGACGCTGATGCTTGATGTCCGTTTGGAAGGAATCGTCCGGCCTGATCACAAACGTCTGCATAATCTGGCGCCGGGCCGACACGAGCTGTTGATTGAATAATTTTTTGGACAATTGATTCCGGCGTTTTCTTGCGTCGGAATCAATTGCGGAAAATGTTTGCAAGATTAGAAAGGCAAAAACGAGCATGAAAATCGCGGTTTTAGGTTCAGGTAACGGCGGGTGCGCGGTGGCATTTGATTGCGCTTCCGCCGGACATCAGGTCGGTTTGTTTGATTTTAAACAATTTCCCACCGGCATCGCGGCTATCCGCCGCCAAGGCGGAATTGCCTGTGAGGGAGAACTGGAGGGCTTTCAGCCTTTGACCTGAATCCGTGATGGAAGCAGAAAAAACCCGAA
>CAZMFH010000393.1:0-1834 GCA_964565485.1 uncultured Verrucomicrobiota bacterium
AAAAGAATTTCGATGTCTCATCCTTTTTCAACCATGATTTTTAAGAAAGAACCCTTTTTTCAAGGACTGGCCATCGGCATGTTTGCCGGCACATTTGCAGGCTTGCTTGTTATCGGGAATCTAAAACCAATGGCGCTTGCGCGCGGTATCACCTACGGGGAAGCAACCACGGCAATCAGCCTGTTTGCAATCGGGAATGCCGGCGGCAGAATTACATGGGGATGGCTATCCGATAAATTGGGCAAATGCGCAATCCCTTTATCGCTCTCGTTTTTGGCAACCGCCATGTGCATCCTGGCAATTTGCGGCGGCAGCGCCATCGGACTAATGGTTGCATCAACACTAATCGGCTTCAACTTCGGCGCATGTTTTGTGGTTTACGCGGCACAAACCAGCGCATATTAACGGGCTCAACCAGTTCAACCGCATTTATCCTTTGATTTTTTTTACATATGGACTGTCAGGCTTAGCCGGACCATTATTCGGCGGATGGTTGTTTGACAAGCTGGCAAACTATTTTTGCAGCATCATTATCGCCACCGGCCTTCTTGTTGCCGCAGCCATCAGATGCCGCAAGTTATTGTACACTCAAAACGGATCAAGCTGCATGGAAAACAGCAAAGACAGATTTGATGCGCTTCCAAAAAACGGTTTTTAAGCAACCCGCCCGCCGATCAGCATGCCTGCGACAAACCCAAAAATATCCCCGGCCTTACGCGCTTACATTCGCGCTGCCCAACAAATGCAGATCGTGCCGCCCGCACATGCCGCCCGCATGACCCGTCGTTACCTGGCTCCGATCAGAGACAATCTCTTGCGCATGGCCCGGCACTACCGGCAAGAAGCCGATATCTGCCTGCAAAAGCAACCGGATGCCGCCTCAACCGCCAATGACTTTACAAGCAGCATTGCGCAACAACCTTATCCCATCGGCTATTGCCGGCAAATTCGGGATCATGTCTGGGACAATCTCGTCCAAACACCGCTTGTCTGCTCCCTGCGCCGGCAGGGCATCATCTGGAAAAAAATCTATTTCATCGAAAAAGGCCGGTGGTTCCAAAATGCGATCCAATGCGGCAACTGGATTCTGGATGTGGCGCACGACACCGTCAACGCGACGGATCCGCCGGTCATTTGCGAGACGCTCGATGAAGCCAGCTGGGAAAATCTTGACAACTGGTTTCGTTTTGCCGAAATCGCCGTCCAATACTACCGCCTGACGGTTTACCCCAATTTGTATTTTCCGCTGCTTTTTCCAATCATTCCCTTCCTTGCCGTCCGGGAAAACGGGAGACTGGAGTTGCTTTATTGTCAACAGATGCTTTTCCTGCTCGATTTGGGCGAAAACTGGCAACGCATAACCGCCTTGCTTGATAATCAAAATTTAATGGACCGAACTCTTCCGCCAATTGCCGAACAAAAACTGATAGAACTGGCAAACGCAAAGATGGAACCATTTCCGGTTGAATTGCGAAAATGCACGCCGGCGGAACTTCGGCAAACCCTGCCGGATTGGGACCAGATTTACGGCCTTCCCAGACAGCAACTTGCCGCCACCCTGCAAAATTTCGAGAAAATCGCCGGACTCGCCGCGCGCCGCTTGCGCCAAGCTGAAATACACCTCGACAAAACAAGCGCGAAACAATAGAGTCGCTTTCAAAAGTCAGCTTTTGAAAGCAGTATTCAGCCGGAAGTCAGAATGTAAAAAATCCAGCGAATCGCTTATCATAAACAGTTTGCA
Source organism: uncultured Verrucomicrobiota bacterium (assembly GCA_964565485.1). Lineage (GTDB taxonomy): Bacteria > Verrucomicrobiota > Kiritimatiellia > JAAZAB01 > JAAZAB01 > CAZMFH01. Next base: position 1,742 of record CAZMFH010000393.1, read on the forward strand.
TTTATTCTGAATTCTGAGTTCTTGCAAAACGTGAGTTTTGCAATTAGCTTAATATTAATATAACCAAACTCAAAAGAGGTTTACTCCATGAAA
>CAZMFH010000394.1:0-1818 GCA_964565485.1 uncultured Verrucomicrobiota bacterium
GCCGTTGAAACCGTGCGCGCGCAATTTGTCGAACCAGGCGTCGGTATATAACCGGTCATGATGCTCAAGATCCTGCAATCTTGAGAATAACGCTTCCGAATGACGATAAATTCTGAATTGCATGCGCGTCGGCTTTAATCTGATGTTTGTGATAAGATGGAAGTTATGGGTGTGTAAACCAGTCCGTGCGCCTTGGCCGTAGGCTGAAAAGTCAAATATCCTTCTGCAAAGCCTGTGCCTCGTTGAATGGCGCTGTTTGTTTGAATCGCCTGCCGCCAACCTTTCTCCGCAATTTCCATGACATACGGCAATGTGGCGTTGGACAATGCTTGTGTGGCTGTCTTGGCCGCAGCGGCGGGCAAATTAGGAATGCAACAATGCCGGATGCCTTCAATGATTTTAACCGGCTCGGCATGCGACGTATATTCCGCAGTTTCAATGGCGCCGTGCGGTTCGCAATCAACATCCATGATCAATGCGTCTTTTTTCATCAGCCCGAGCATGGAACGCGTTACAAGCGTCAAACCCGGACGCCATTTGACCGCATTCAGCAAGAGATCGGTTTCCGGCAGAATTTGCGCAATGGCGGCCGGTTGTGAATATAATGTTTTTATGGCCGGATATTGAGCTTGAATTTCGCGCAAACGATCCAGGTTGACATCCATCACTGTTACATCGGCGCCAAGTCCCAGCGCGCGCCGTGCCGCGCCCATGCCGGCATGACCGGCGCCCAAAATCACTATTTTAGCCGGACATACGCCCGCCACTCCTCCCGGCAATATGCCGGAGCCGCCATTGGTGCTGAACATGAGCATAACCCCCATCAAAAGGCCAACCTCCCCGGCTATCTCGCTCATGGGCGTCAATAATGGAAACGTTTTATTATCCAGCATAATATCTTCATAGGCAATGCCGATAATTTTTTTCCGCAACAAAACTTCAGTCTGTTCACGTCGGTTGGCGGAATGAATATAGGTAAATATAATTTGACCTTCCCTTAACAACGCATATTCCGCCGGCAAAATTTCCTTGACCTTCAGCACCATTTCCGCGCGGTTGTAAACGGACTTGATGTCGGGCGCAATTTCCGCGCCTGCCTCTGCATACCGGCCATCGGTTATTCCGGCAGCCAGTCCCGCGCCGGTTTCAACAATTATTTTGTGGCCTTTGTCTTTTAAGCTGGCTGTGTTTGCGTTCGACAACGACACGCGACATTCCCCGGGCTTGATTTCTTTGGGCACTCCGATAATCATTTTTCATCCTTTCCTGTGCGCCATGCCGGCATGGCGTTATCTTTCAAAAGCAAAACATTTTTGTAATAATTTTGCAACGCGCCACAAACGGTTTTGTTAAAGCCGCGCTCATAAGGAAAAGAGCGGGCATTACCCAGGCGCTTGATTATTGCAAGCGCAATTGCGCCGCTTGGCGCAAGCCCATCGGCGCCACACCACTTGAGCTGGTCATTGGCGGTATGCACAAAGAGGTTGTGATCGCTGCCGCCCGTAATATTGATGGATGGAATTTTATGCAGCGAAAACGGTATGCCGTCGGACGAAAGCACCCCTTCGGTAACGGGATATTTCATGCCGCGCCTTTTACCGATCGTTTCCACAAATGTCTTTAACCCATCAGGGCCTGTAACAATTGCGTAGTTGGGCGCGAGAACACGTCCGGCGCCGTCAATATTGATCACCATCTTCACACGCGCAAGTTCCCGGGCATGCGCTTTAACATAAGCCTGACTACCCAACAAGCCCTGCTCCTCGCTGCCGAACCAAATAAAGCGCAGCGCGCGCCGCGTTGGATTTTTGACAAAAT
>CAZMFH010000395.1:0-1793 GCA_964565485.1 uncultured Verrucomicrobiota bacterium
TCTTCGGCATAAGCCCTGCACTGCTCTTTCAGCGGGCATTTATCACATTCCGGCAGACCATTGGGAAGACAGACCGTCGCTCCCAGTTCCATAAGCGCCTGATTGAAATCTCCGGAATCATCCGGCGGCATGACAGTGCCTGCCCAACCTTGAATCGGCTCCAGAACAATGGCGGCCACCTGACCGACCGTCCCTTCGAGGATGAATTCATCATAAAAGCGCAGATAGGCGTCGGTGTCTATGCTGCCGTCGCCTTTGGTGAATAGCGGACGGTAAGGATTAGGGCGGGGCAGCATGTAAAAGCCCGGCGAACGAGTCGGACCGTATGACTTATTGATCCGTGCCAGACTGACGGCATGTCCGGATTTGCCGTGGAAATCGCTGAAGCAGGAAAGAAATTCGTTCTTGCCTGTTGCCATGCGGCAGACGCGCAATCCGGCTTCAATGGCAGTGGTGCCGCTGTCATATAATTGGATGCCCTCAAGGTCGCCGGGCAGAATTGCTTTTATTTTTTCCAGTAACTTCAGTTTGATCGGCGTCGTGAAATCATGGCAATTCATCAGTTGCCCGGCATATTTGCGCACAGCCTCCGTTACCTTCGGGTGGCAGTGCCCAAGCGTGGTTACATAAATGCCGGAAGAAAAATCAAGATAGGTGTTTCCGTCAACATCAGTGAGTGTAACACCGTGCCCTTTTTCAAAAACAACCGGGAACAGTTTGACCTGGCCGGAATAGCCCTTCATAATTTTGGATGCGCGCGCGTGGGTGGCGCGTGATTTTGGCCCCGGCAATTCGGATGAAACAATCCGCGGCAGCTTGTTCGGATCAACTTTGGCCCATTCAATATTGATTTTCATGTGGCGATTTCCTTTAGGTTGGTTTGTTTTCGAAATTCCTTGCACTGATCTTTGGGAATCCCTGATGTGGTGATCCAAAGCTCAAAATCTTTCAGGGACGCATAAACTACAGTGCCGCGCGCGTCAATTTTGGTGTTGTCTGCCAGCAGGATTTTGCGCCGGGCGCGGCGCATCATCATTTGCGCAACGCGCGCTGTGTCGTGATCCGCCGCCATGCACCGTCCGGTCCGGTCAATGGCGTCTGCGCCCACAAAGGCGATATCCGCATCAATTGTTTCCAGTACCCGTTCCATCAGACTGCCACCCAGGACAAACATGGCGGCGTCATATTTGCCGCCGACAATATGCAAATCCACGTTTGGAAAACGACTGAATTCCCCGATCATGGCAATTGAATTGGTATAAACGGTGATGTTTCCGCATTGCCCCAGTTTACTTGCCAGATGGAATGTGGTTGAACCATCGCTGATGATAATGGTGTTGCCGGCTTGAATTTCCTGCGCTGCAGTCTCGCCGATAGCCGTTTTTTTGTCAAAATTAGCGGCAACGCGTTTTTGATAGTCTGGATTACTGACGCGGGCCACGGATAGGCATCCGCCGATTGTGCGCACGATTGTGCCGGATGCGGATAAAACATCCAGATCACGGCGAATCGTCAGGGTGGAAACCCGCATGGATTGAGCCAGTTCGTTGATTTTCCATTCCTGCTGGACTGCCCGCAGGCGGTTTAATATCTGTTGTCGTCGTTCTTTTGGATTCATGATTTAAATAAAAGCGTAAATTATTATCAAGCTAAGTTGAATAATATTATCATTTAATAAAATGTCAACAAAAAAATTACACAAAAAATCAAAGCGGAAAACCTGAATCCGTGATGAGGTCAGGATGCCGCAGCTGCACTTGCCTGCGCACTGCGCGCAAGCAGGAGGCGCGAAG
>CAZMFH010000396.1:0-1784 GCA_964565485.1 uncultured Verrucomicrobiota bacterium
GAACGATCGCATGCGTCGGCGTTTATTTGACGCTGTTGTTGCTGAATGGCAGGCAACCGGCCAGACGGCTTTTCGGATACTCAATGTTCCGCCAAGCGCCGAGGCGGCTTGGGCCATAGCCGCTTATTTTCGTTGGCGGAACATCCCTGTTCAAGCTTTCATTGAGGGGCAAACCATTCCGCCTGATGCCATCCAAAATATCGCTTGGACAAATTTTGTCTGGCGCGCAAGCATTAGCGACCAGCAAACGGTGAATGATGCGGGAGATTGATTTTGTCGGACAGAAGGAGATGCGTGAATATTATATCGTTTGTGATACCGGTTTTTAACGAGAGCGCCAACTTAAACATATTGCTGGCCGCTATTCAATCCGAACTTGCGCGCGCGGACGTACAAGGCGAGATAATTTTTGTTGATGATGGTTCGCGTGATGATAGTTGGCCGGTTCTGGCCGCATTGGCGCAAGCCAATCCTCAAATCAAAGCGCTGCGTTTAAGCCGCAATTTTGGCAAGGATGCCGCGTTGGCAGCAGGGATAGAACGCGTAACGGGCGATGCGGTTATTATCATGGACGCTGATCTTCAACATCCGCCGGCCGTCATTCCCGACATGATCAGGCTCTGGCGTGAGCATGGCGCGCAAATTGTCGAGACGGTCAAAGTAAAGCGCGGCCGGGAATCTGTGTCTTACAAATGCTGTGCGGGGCTCTTTTACAAACTCTTCCGGCGTCTATCAGGCTTTGCCATTACCGGACAGTCTGATTTTTGTCTTTTAGACAAGCTTGTTGTCGAGGCTTGGCGGCAGTTGGGTGAACGCAATTTGTTTTTTAAAGGCACGGTGGCCTGGCTGGGGTTTCAGCGTGATCTGGTGGAATACAATGTGCCGCTGCGCGGCGCCGGTCAATCAGGATGGACACTATGGAAGCTATTCCGCTCAGCAGTGGTCGGAATTGTGTCTTTTTCCTCGATGCCGTTGCATCTGGTGACGATCATCGGGGTGTTTTTTTTGTGCATCGCTTTGGCGCTGGGTTTGCGCGCCGTATATCTTAAATTCCATTACGGGCTGGTTGACGGCATAACCACGCTGATTTTGCTGCAGCTTTTTATCGGCAGTGTGATCATGATTTCCTTTGGCATCGTCGGCGAGTATATTGCCCGTATCTTTGATGAGGTCAAAGCGCGCCCCCGCTTTGTAATCCGCGAAACGGTTAATGATGAGCCGGCCAGGAGAACATAATCCTGGTGTGCCTGCGCAACCTGGCTTTTGAAACTGAGGCAGGATTTTATTTTGCGACACGGATGGGCGTTGATGGCAGGTCGTCGTGTACGGGGCGCTTGGGGACAGCGGCGATATCGAAGCCAAGAAAAGCAAGAATCAATTGTAATCCGACCAGCAGCGACATGGCTGCAATCATAATTGTGCCGAGCGGCGTCGGATTGCCGCTCACAATGGCTTTGCTCCAGTGCGCCAGCCCGAAGACAAGCCCAAACGCAAACAAACTTCCGCCTGCCAGCAATTCCACGGATGCCAAAGTCATATCGCGCAGGAAATAATTGTAAAAAATGCGTTTTGTCAGGATGCGCGCATGCTTAAAAAGGAATTCGCCCAGAATTTTGCCGATTCTGAGATGGCTTTGTTCGCTCCCGTATGCTGCATCCATTGGAATATCCACAACCACCGCGCGCATCGTGTTCAGCCGGAAAAGCATGTCTGTTTCAAAAAAATAACGGTGGCTGATGCGCTCAGCCGGCAGCGCCGAGGCCACCTTGGCGTGAATGGCTGTG
>CAZMFH010000397.1:0-1777 GCA_964565485.1 uncultured Verrucomicrobiota bacterium
GGCATGCCAGTTTGAATTGCCGGTCTGCGCGGCCGTAACCGCCACAAGCCCGGAGCCGGTGAAGGTCAAGGTTGTGCCTCCCGAGATAATGCCGGGTCCGCTATGGCGCGCAAAGACAATCGGCAGTTCGGAAGCGCTTTGCGCCGCAAGCCCGACAATATTTGTGGTTACAAACCCTGCGCCATCGTTCGGGATGAAATTGGTGATCGCTTGCGCGCCTTTGTTGATCGTCAGAATCGCATGATTTTCAGCGCTGTAATTCTGTTCGTTTGTGATGGCGCCAACAACATCATAATTTCCGGCGTTGACCGGCAAGTTGGTGTTGCCATCATAAGTCAAGGTTACAACGAGACCGGCGGGCATGGTGGTAACACTGGCCGCCTTGCCCGTGCCATCATAGATATGCGCCAACGATCCAAAATAAATGCCGGCCAGATTCTTGCTGACCGTCAGTGTGCCGGATGCAAAGCCGGCATAATTAACATCAACCACGGTGCCGGTAACGGCATATGAACCGGCATTGGTCGGCGCCCAAAGCAAGCCGTCATAAGTAATCACTCCGGCCAGCCCGGTCGGACTGGTCTCGATGGCAATTGCGCGGGCAATGCCGTTATAAGGCTGCGAGAGTCTTTTGAGAGAGACCTGCGCCTGGGCCTGTTGAACGGTCAATGTTGCCACACTGAGGCCCTGATAATTGACCTCGCTGACCGAAGCGGTAACGACATAAACCCCGGCATTCGACGGCAAGGTTACCGTGCCATTATAAGTGGCCAAACAGGTCAGGCCGGTTGGACCGGTTTCCAAAACAACTTCTTTGGCCACGCCGTCATAAACATGGAACAGGTTATTGATCAGCACCTGCGCTTGCGCCTGGGTAATGGTCAGATTGACCGCCAGTGATTGCGGACTATTGGTGGCCACGGCGGCAAACACGGTTACCGTGCCATGATAAGGGCCGGCATTAAGACCAGCCACAGACACGCGTGTCGTCAGAGCAGCGGCGCTGTTGCCGGCCAGCCAACCGGTTTCAGGCGTTACCGTCAGCCATGCGGCGCCCGGTTCCACATTAGCGCTGAACACGCTGTCGGCGCCACCGAGATTGGTCAAGGCAAACACCTGGTTCTCGGGGTTGGCGCCATAAGCGGAAGCCAGATTGATTTCCGCAACGTCGAAAGCAATCTGCGCCGGCGGCACACCCGTGCCGTACAGGTAAAGCGTGAACGGACTGTTAACCGATCCATTATGCTCAATTTCCAGAACCGAGTCGCTGCCGTTCAGATTTGTCGGCGCAAATGCCACGACAATATGCGCGATATCGCCCGGAGCGATATTGGTTTCCATCTCCAGCACACTGAAGCAATCCGCGCCCGCGCCGTTGGTTGTCCAACCGCTGACTTCCAGATTTGTCGTGCCCTCATTGCCAATCAGAAAGACATTGGTCCAGACCGTGCCGACACCGATGCGCCCAAAATCCGTGCCCTTCGCGAGCGTCGGCGTGTCGTTTGTCGCCACCAACTGACCGTTTGTTCCGGCAACCCAGATCAAAACATTGTGAACGAAGAAAGAATTTGTGGCCGAAGCCGGATTCCAGTTGGCATTACCGTCATCAGTGGCCACAACAAAGACCGTGCCGGTATCGGAAAAGACCAGTTCCGTCGCGCTGGTCAGGACAGCCGGGCCGCTTAAAACGCTGAAATTCGTTACCGGCAGGCCGGACGAAGATGTTGCCGCAAGCACACCGGTGCGGTTGATATATTGATCGCCAAGCGGCGGAAAA
>CAZMFH010000398.1:0-1769 GCA_964565485.1 uncultured Verrucomicrobiota bacterium
GACACCATCCCCTTCCGGGATCAGCATGGCAAAATAGCGGAAAACTTTCTGCTTTCGTTGCGTTATGAGTTTTGGGACGATGGCACAGTGTTTGTGCGAACCTACTTTACCGTGGACTCCTTTCTTGACCGGCCCGGGATTCGCGGATTCAAATTCAATGTTCCCCTGGATTTAGGCAGGTTCGCTCAAATCCATCAACCGGGCGGGCTGACGCCAAACATGACTGCGGAACGCATGTGGATGAAGCCTTTTACTGATTACAAATTCGATGCCATTGTTCCTTCCTTTAATTTCAATTGTTCAAGTATGCGGCAATCCGCGTATTTTGAGGTGTTCATGGACCGTGGCGGGACACTTTCACACGATAGAAACGATGCCGAAACGACTCTGACCTGGGAGCATAAATCTCCGCTTATTTCCTGGAATTTCCAGAAACGGGAAGTATCGGCGTCGCGCGAATATCCATGGGAATGGAGGACGCAGTGGGGCTGGCTGTTTGCAAGACCGCCCAGGCGTCGGCGCTTGCCGCCCATGCGCATGTACCATCTGCTTGATTATTATGATTATCGTGTACCGACACTGGAACAGCTTGAACAGATCGCAGACGCCGGCGCGGATACGATCATTCTGCATGAAATATGGCGATTGGATATTATCTCCAACAGTTTTCCATACAATCGCGACCGATTGCGGGAATTTATCGCTGAGGCCCATAAACGCGATATTCGCATAGCGCTCTATGTCCGCGGAAGCCTCGAAGACACAGGAACAACCGAGGAATTCTGCGATTGGTTCAAAATGTATCTAACAAAAAATTATGATGGCGTTTATATGGATTTCGGAGGCGCCCGTAACGGAAGTGGCACATTCAGGGCGCATTACCTGAAAATGCGCCGGATCCGCGAGGAAATCGGCGCTTATGGTCTGTTTTATTCTCATACCGGTTCCTTGACCACTGCGGTGGGGTTGACGCCCAATCTGATTGATGCCTATGTGGCCGGCGAAGGCGAAAACGGCGCATTGACAAAAGACAGACTGACACATGAAAGTTTAAGCGGCGCTTATGTGACAACCGGATCAATGTGGACGGCCGCGTTTCCCCATTACGGCGAAAGCCGCATGGTGCCTTTCATGGCGGCAAGCGGCCAATACCCCCATGCGCCGCTCGGAGTGCAATTCCGGTCATCCTCGCTGGCGCATCCGAATTTTCCGGGAATCAACGATATTTACCTGCGACCGTTATGGAAATTATGGGGGACATTGAAGGGTCAACAAGACCTCACGGTTTTGAATGATTTCAACAGCTGCGGCATATTTGCCAATTCCGACTCTGAAACAGGGGCCAATCTGATGATTACTGCGGATAGAAAGACGGCTTTGTTGATCCTCTCGAATTTCCGCAATGTGAAAAGACAAATTGCCACAAAAATCAATTGGGAAGCCGCCGGGTTTTCGCCACAAGCATCCTCAATGTCCGCCTTTCTGCTCAAGCCGACAACCGAAACGTCAGGAACCCCGGCGGAATGGAAAAACTTTGCCGACTTTGCGGCAGAAGTTGAACCTTACGGCTGCGCAGGTTTTTTGATCAGCACGCCGCCAATCCTGCAGAAAATTCTGACAACCTTTACGCAACCCTATCCGCCACAATCGGATGTAGCCACAAAACACGCGCAAATAGTGCAAGAACAAAAAAATCTGCGCGAAGCTTCCGTGGTTCCGTACGAAAAATTATTTCTGAAAATTGAAGTGCCGCCTCCTCCCAACACGAT
>CAZMFH010000399.1:0-1763 GCA_964565485.1 uncultured Verrucomicrobiota bacterium
TGGCGGTTGTCTGCCGCATGAAATTTTTGAGATTACCCGCATTGTTGCCGAAGGTGCGCCGGTTCCTTTCGGTATTCATTGCCATAATGATGCGGAGTTGGCGGTTGCCAATTCGCTTGAGGCAGTGCGTGCCGGCGCCTTGCAGGTGCAGGGGACAATCAATGGTTATGGCGAACGTTGCGGCAATGCCAACCTTTGCGCGATTATTGCCGGCATGGTGCTGAAATTGAAAAGAGAATGCGTCTGCAAGGCGCATTTAGCGGAATTGACCGAATTGTCGCGTTTCGTGGGCGATTTGCTGAATATGTCGCCGGATAAAGCGGCGGCGTATGTAGGGCAAAGCGCGTTCGCGCACAAGGCCGGCATGCATGTCAATGCTGTTGAAAAAAATCCGCTTTCTTTTGAGCATATTGCGCCGGAAGAAGTCGGCAATCAGCGCCGTATTTTGATCTCAGAGCTTTCCGGGGGCAGTAATGTTTTGCTCAAGGCGATTGAGATGGGGGTCGAGATGAGCAAGTCTTCGCCGGAAGTGCGTGAAGTACTCAATAAGCTTGAGCAGTTGGAGAAAAAGGGTTACGAATTCGAGGCGGCGGATGCTTCCTTCAAGATCTTGATTCAAAAGGTTTTGAAAAAACATCAATCGTTTTTTGATCTGCAGGGATTTCGCGTGATTGTCGAAAAACGCGGCGAAAATGCGCCTTGTCTCTCCGAAGCCACCATCAAGGTCAAGGTTGGCGATGAAATTGAACATATGGCAGGGGAGGGTGATGGTCCGGTTAATGCCCTGGATAACGCTTTGCGCAGGGCATTGATGCGTTTTTATCCGGCGATTGCCAAGGTGGCGTTGACCGATTATCGCGTGCGTATTCTTGACCCCGAAGAAGCTACAGCCGCCAAGACGCGTGTGGTTATCGAATCGAGTGATGGCAAGGACACTTGGGGAACTGTCGGAGTTTCGGAAAATATTATTGAGGCGTCCTGGGAGGCGCTTGTGGACAGCGTGGAATACAAGCTTTTCAAGGATGAACGAGGCGGTAAAAGCAAGGCGTCCGGTCATTCGTGATTTCAGCCGGGCGCAGATACAACACTTTTAATCTGTTATGAGTGAATTTGATCAAGTTTATGACGCTGGAAGCGTCGAGCAAAAGTGGTATGCGCGCTGGCTGGAATCAGGTGCTTTTCGCGCTGAGTCTGCGCGTGGCGGCAAGCCTTATACCATCGTCATCCCGCCTCCGAATGTAACCGGCATTTTGCACATGGGGCATGCGCTCAATGTTACCATTCAGGATATTCTCATTCGTTGGCGCAGAATGCAGGGGCGCAATGCGCTTTGGGTGCCCGGCACTGATCATGCCGGTATTGCAACGCAAAATGTTGTGGAGCGTGCGCTTCGTAAGGAAGGCAAAACACGGAACGAATTGGGGCGCGCGGAATTTGTGCGGCGTGTTTGGGAGTGGCGCGCACAGTATGGCAAGACGATAATCCGCCAACTACAGCGTTTGGGTGCTTCATGTGATTGGAGTCGTGAGCGTTTTACCATGGATGAGGGCTTAAGCCGCGCTGTAACCGAAGTGTTTGTGCGGCTTTACAACAAGCAGTTGATCTATCGCGGTAATTATATCATTAATTGGTGTCCGCGTTGTCAGACAGCGCTTTCCGATGAGGAAAGTGTACACGTGCCGACTTCCGGTAAATTATATTATTTGCGTGAGCCCTCGCCGCTTATCAGGAAGTCCTGGCGCGCGAACCCGAACAGGTCGACG
>CAZMFH010000400.1:0-1757 GCA_964565485.1 uncultured Verrucomicrobiota bacterium
GCTTTGGATCAAATCGTCAACAACTTGTTTGTCGGTTTTGGGATTATAAAAGACAGCTTTCCAGGCCGGGATGGCTATGTCGTGGGGCGCATAGCCGATTGCATTGGTGAAACTAAGACGCGCGTCTTTTTTGGGATCCATGGCCAGTTTGCGTTTTTCGAACAGCCGTTTGGTTTCGGCAAAAAAACGTTCGATATCGGCTTGCGGGAGTTTGCCTTGTTCGAGTTGTTCGAAAATATTTTTGGCTTGCCGGCCTTTTGGCAGCACCCACCAGACCACACTGGGGCCAATGCAGCCTGAATTCAGCACAACGCAGTATTCAAGCGCTTCAAGGCGCTGTTTGGCGTAAGCGCACATTTCCATGGCATGCGCGAGCAGTTTCTGATAACCGGTTAATCCAATGCCGTTCAAGCTGGCCATGACCGAATAAGGCCCGATGGCCGGTCGTGAACATTCCAGAGTGAAGAGCGCCGGATCGTGGCTGTAATCGGCTTCGGAGAAATAGGGGATGTCTTCCTTGGTGCGGGAGAGATATTTCAGGTCATCGCGACGATTGACAATAAAGGCGCTGCTTGGGTAATGACCCCAACCCATTTTATGAAAATCAATCGTAATTGAGTCAACCGCAAGCAATTTGCGGGCTTGCTTGCCGACCGCTTCAATCAGCGGCAATGCTTCCGGATTGAATTTGAAAGGCGTATTTTGGGCGTTGAATTCGTTGAAAAAACATAAAATCCAACCGACTGCCGCGTCAGTGTGCAGGTGCGGCACGGGCATGCCGTATTTGGCGGCTTTTTCCTCGATGATGGCGCGAATGCCGATCAGATCATCCACACCAAAGGCGTCGGTGCTGCCGAATGTGGCCACAACAAAAGCTACGCGTGTATTTGCCTGGTAGAGCTCGTCGAGTTTTGCAGCCAGCAAATCAAGACGCATTGCGCATGAACGATCAACAGGAATTGAGTGCAAATTGTTTGTGCCGATCCCCAGCCAGCCTGCTAATGTGTGGTTGGAATAATGGCCGGCTTCCGAAACAAGACCGGCTACGTTGGGCTGGCCGGCCAGTCCTTTATGCATGGCCTGGGGGCAGACTTTTTCAATGCCGATTTTGCCGCCATACATGTTGGAGATTGTTCCGCCCATGGTGAAGAAGCCCCAAGGCGAATCGGTATGATAGAAAAGCAGATTGGCCAAAGCCGTGATGGCCTTGATTTCCAGTTCGTTGGAGCGCAGACTGTAAGTGTCCACGCAGAGATTCGGGTTTTTGAGGAGGCATGAGATTGCGGCGATCAGCGAGGCGTAGTTTGCCGGGCCTTTGACATTTTCCAGATGCAGCTTGGAATACCATCCATCGGTTGCCCAGAAAAATGGAAAGATCGCATCGCGCGCATCCTTGAGATTGCCCGGCAAGGTATGGATTTCCGGATTAGCCTGAGCGGTGTCGTAATTGCCGGACATAACAGAACTTGGCGGCAACATTTCCTCGGCTTCCATGGCATTCAGCAATTCGCTGAAAATGCGCAGGACTTCCGCTTTGTCGCAGACAAAAAAGGTTTGTAACAGTTTTTCGAATGTCGCATCCGGCATAACTCAAATCCTTCCGAGAATCAGGTTTTGTGTTTTAAGGTTTTGCCTGATGTTAGATCAATTTGGGGCGTCTTGGCAAGCGCATTTGCTGACGCACAAATGTGCGCCGTTGCCGGTTCTTGACGATATGCGGCAATTCGAATAAGCGGCCGTGAAAAGCCGCATAATAG
>CAZMFH010000401.1:0-1745 GCA_964565485.1 uncultured Verrucomicrobiota bacterium
CGAACAAGAGCAGAAAGGCGTGATGGCGCCAAGTCCCGCTCCCAGCAAATACTGCAAGCCGATCATCCGCCCCGCGAGAAACGTTCGGATGCGCGACGGGGGCAGATACTCCAGCAGCAATCCGACAATAAAGGCCACCACAATAAAGATAACGACCAATTCGCCGGCAATTATCAGAAAGAACTTGCCGGCCGTTACGAAATTGTTGAGTTCGAACATTGTTTGCTCCTTAGCTCACTCAATTCCAATTGACCGCGATAAATGCCCTACCCATCACCTCCGGCCCGCAAACTCCGCTTGAACAACACATCGTCGGATCAAACACTTCTATTTTCATCCTTTCATTGTTTCGTTATATGACGAAATATAGAACGATTTAGAGCAGTCGTCAAGCGCTATTTCTCAAGAACCATAACGACAACAAACAGTTATCAATAAACCATGGTTGCAATGGTGTTTCCGCAGCGTAGACGCGGCCAACCGCATCGTCTACTATTTGACATGTGCTACATTCCAGTGGCTTGCGAGAGTCTCACATTGCATAGCTGGAATACCTGATGGTTCCGGCTATGCCGGGTTAGGTTATTAAGCATTCTCGGGAATCAGCAGCACCGGCGCCGGGGCGTGGCGCGCGCCGATTTGTCCGAATTTGGCGGCGCAGCGCACAAGCTCGTCGGAATCACGGGAGAGGTCGGTGGCGATCAAAATATTTTCATGCATAGGTCTCCTTTCCGGTGTTGCCTCACCACAATTTTATCGGCAGCTCATACACATAGCGCAGACTGTAGTATATGCCGGCCACAATAAAAATTGCGCCGGTGGCCAGCCGCACCCAGCGTTCGATCTGAGTCAGACGATTAAACGCGCTACCGATACGTTGCGATGCGAAGGCGATCAACAACGCAAACACCATCACCGGCGCTGCCGTGCCTACTCCATATAAAAGCGGCAGCGCCACCACCGAATTGTTGGCCGTTGCCAATGGCAGCAGAACGCCGAAGAACAATCCGGCCGAAACAGGGCAAAACGACAACGCAAACAAGACCCCCAGCAATGCCGCCCAGCGCGCGCCGCCCTTGGCCGCGCGCGCCTGCACACCGGCGCCAACCAAATTAAACGATACAGCGCCGCCGATCAAACCCAACAACAACATGCCCACCAGAATAAGAGCCGGACCGAGAATTTGATTTAAATAACGCTGCAAAAATCGGGCAATCTCGCCGCTTGCAAGGAGTCCCGCCATGATTATTTCCCCCAGCGCAATATAGGCGAACGTGCGACCGGCAACGTAAAGCAAACCGGCAAGCAGCACGTGGCGAATATTCCCCACCTTGCGCCCGATAAAGCTGATGGCCGCGATATTCGTCGCAAGCGGACAGGGACTGATGGAAGTGAGAATCCCAAGCCAGATTGCAGCGAGCAATGCCGTCACTTGTTTTCCCCTTCGCCGAGATAATTACGAATGATTTTTCCCAGAAAAGCGTTAAATGCCGGAGGATCGCGCATCAACGTCCAAACTTCGTCAACACGCCGATATTCCTCCCGGCCATCCGCGCCGACACGGGCGATAACCACACAACTGGCTATCACCTGATAACGCTGCGCAACAGATTCATTGGCCTGGAAATCCAATTCCCGCCACAAAATACGACCATCGTCCAGTTCCTCCGAAAAGTCCGTTTTCAAGAGGTTATGCGTCATTGTTTCGATGTTATTGCAGGTGGCACAACGAAAAGTCGAGTGCA
>CAZMFH010000402.1:0-1731 GCA_964565485.1 uncultured Verrucomicrobiota bacterium
CCGGCGCGCCAAGGGAGCGCCTGGTTCTGGTTCAACCTGTTGGTTGTTGCGATGGCGGCAGTCGTTATGGCGGGCAATGTGATCCTGTTTTTGCTGGCTTGGGAAGTGATGTCAGTAGCCTCCTTTTTCCTGGTGGCTTTTGAAAGCGAGCGCGAGCAGACGCGGCGCGCCGCCTGGACCTATCTGGTGGCCGCGCACCTCGGCAGCGCCTTGCTGCTGGCCATGTTTGTCGTCATGGGTACGCGGGCGGGCTCATATAATTTCGCGGATTGGGCAGTGCTGCAAAGCGCGGGCGCGGATTGGCGCGGCGCGATGTTCGTTCTGGCTCTGATCGGGTTCGGTGTTAAAGCCGGCATTTATCCGCTGCATGTCTGGCTGCCGGAAGCGCATCCTGCCGCGCCCAGCCATGTTTCCGCGCTCATGTCCGGGGTTATGCTCAAGGTTGGTGTTTATGCCTTGATCCGGTTGATCGCCCTGCTTGGCGCGCCGGATGCGTGGTGGGGTTGGCTGATGATTGCTTTCGGTGCGATATCCGGCATACTCGGCGTTTTGTTTGCCATGGCGCAGCATGACATTAAGCGTCTGCTGGCTTATCATAGCGTGGAAAACATCGGCATTATCTTTCTCGGTTTTGGGTTGGGGTTGCTGGGCTGGCATTACAATCGAATGTTAATTATGGCGGCCGGATTGGGTGGCGCGCTCTTGCATGTGCTCAATCATGCCGTTTTCAAGGGACTGCTCTTTCTGGCCGCCGGCGCTGTTGCTCAGGTTACGGGCTGCCGCAATATCGAGGAATTGGGCGGGCTCATGCGGCGTATGCCGCAAACCGGCGCCTGTTTTCTGATCGGCTCGGCGGCGATTTCCGGGCTGCCGCCTTTCAACGGATTTGTCAGCGAATTCCTGATTTATACGGCAGCCTTTCTTGCGCTTGTCCGGACCCCGGCCGAGCTGGCTTTTCCGGCGCTTGTGGTGATTGGCGCTTTGGCGTTGATTGGCGGTCTGGCGGCGGCCTGTTTCACCAAAGTTTTTGGCATTGCTTTGCTCGGTGAACCGCGCGGCGCCGCAGCGGAGGCGGCGCATGAATGCCGCCGGCCAATGCGCGTGGCCATGCTCGTCCTGGCCTTGTTTTGTTTTGGCATCGCCATGCTGGCGCCTTGGATTACGCCGGCGCTTTTCCGCGCTGCGGCTGTTATTATTGGCGCGTCTGAAATCCGGCTGGACCAGGTCATTCCCATCCAGACGGCTTTGGTTTGGGTCAGCGGCGGCGCGGCGGCATTTTGGGCGCTTTATCTTCTGGCGTCAATTTTACGGCACGTATTCTGGCGCGGGCGCAGTGTCGCGCGCACGGTAACATGGGATTGCGGTTATGCCGCGCCGTCTCCGCGCATGCAATATACGGCTTCGTCTTTTGCGCAACCTATCATCCGTTTGTTCCAGCGCGTGTTGGGCGTTTGCGTACATGCCCAACCGCCGGAAGGTTTTTTCCCTACTCAGGCCTCATTCGAGACGCATGCGGGTGATACGGCCGACCGTTATATTTTCCGTCCGCTTTTCAATGCGGTGGCTTGCCTCCTGGCCCGCCTGCGCTGGCTGCAGGAAGGGCGGGTGCAGATTTATGTCTTGTATATTGCGGTAACATTGTTGGGTTTGTTGCTGTTTGCGCTTTAAAAAGAAAAAACATGCATCTGGAAAGTATTTGCGCTTATCTGCTGGCGTTGCTTGCGGCGCCGT
>CAZMFH010000403.1:0-1717 GCA_964565485.1 uncultured Verrucomicrobiota bacterium
ATGTTCGGAAAAGACGGCTCGGCCGGGACGCCTCGCTCCGCCATTGCGGCCAAATGTGGCTTTGGTGGGGCGAGCCGCCAAGCATGACGCAGCCCTGGTCCATAATCGAGCATGGTCTTAAAAAGACTTGACGGCGCGCAGGAGGCGTTTACAATCAGCCGGAAGTAACAGCGGATTAATAATTTTTCGCCAAACAATCAGGTTGAAAGCCGGGGCATACTATGAATTCGAACATACTGAACAAAATTGACATGGAGAACCGCAATCAAAAAAATAATACCGCCTTTGCGGTTGGCGACAATGTCAAGGTGATGGTCAAGATCAAGGAAGGCGACAAGGAACGCATTCAAGCCTATTCCGGCACGGTTATTGCGCGCAAGGGCGCCGGCGCAACGGAAACTTTTACGGTGCGCCGCATATCATTCGGGGAGGGGGTTGAGCGCGTTTTTCCCGTACACTCTCCGTATATTGCCGGAATTGAAGTTGAATCGTCCGGCAAAAGCCGCCGGGCCAAATTGTATTATCTGCGCGAGCGCAGCGGAAAAATGGCGCGCCTCAAAACACAACCAACCTGATTCATGACTTCGCCGACGCGAGCAAATCACAGTTTGCTGGAATTTGAACAGAAAATCTGGGCGGATGGCATGCTGCGTGTTGCCGGCGTGGATGAGGCCGGGCGTGGTCCTTTGGCTGGTCCGGTGGTCGCGGCGGCGGTTGTGTTTTCAAGAGCTTTGCTCGAAGCGGAAGCCGAGGGGCTTTTCCGAGATCTGAATGATTCCAAGCAATTGACCGAGAAACAGCGCAATCATTTTTTTGCATTGTTAAGCGATTTGCCCGATATTGCAATCGGGATCGGCATTGGCGATGTGCCCGAAATTGATGCCATTAACATTCTGTGCGCCACACACGCCGCCATGTGCCGCGCTCTGCGTAATTTGCCGCAATTACCGGATTTTGCGCTTTTGGATGGTTTGCCGGTGCCGGGGCTGCCTTGTCCTTCGATGGCGATTGTCAAAGGCGATTCCCGCAGTTTTTCGATCGCCGCCGCAAGCGTCATCGCCAAAGTAACGCGTGATCGTCTGATGCGCGAGCTTGATCAGCAATATCCGCAATATGGCTTTGCCCGGCACAAAGGCTACGGAACATCCGCGCATATTCAAGCGCTGCTGAAGTATGGTCCGATGCCGCAACACCGCCATTCCTTTCGTCCGGTGCATGACATTCAAGCCATACGCAATCGCGCCAATCATACGTGGAATCATGCCGTTTCGGAGCATATTTAAAAAAATGACCCATTTGTTTGCCTATTCCGGCCAAAGATCACGGACGGCTGCCGGATTATGGGGTGAACAGCAGGCGGAAATTCTGTTGCGCGGCAAAGGCTATGCCATTTTAGGGCGGCGTGTGCGCATCGGACGTCGAGATGAGTTGGACTTGGTTGCTCGTGACGGCGATACGCTTGTTTTTGTGGAAGTTAAAACGCGCCGCAGCATCAAGTTTGGACAACCGATTGCGGCAGTCAACCGTGCCAAGCGTCATTATCTTTCCCGCGCCGCGGTGCGTTACCTGAAGCGTTTAAAGCATCAACCCCCATCTTTTCGTTTTGATGTTGTCGAAGTCGTCGGTGTCCCGGAACAGCCGCCTCCCGTCATGCGCCATATCGAAAATGCCTTTGCGCTCGATCGTTGTTATCGGGTTTGATTTAAGGACGAGAAAA
>CAZMFH010000404.1:0-1717 GCA_964565485.1 uncultured Verrucomicrobiota bacterium
TCTGGCGGATCGGCTGACACCCTGATACGCGAATCTATTCGGGTATCCGGGTGTCACCCGATCCATGTCCGCCTGGCGGACAGCGCGGCATGCCGCTCAATTCCAATAAACTTTCTCTTTTACTGTTGCCTTTCCTTCTTGTGCTTCTTGTGTCGGTAATGTGGTTCCGAGCTTGGAAAAGGCTTGAATAGATGGAACTGCGGGGGCATCGTATTGGACCAGTGGGTGGAAGTGATAACACTCGCTGGGGCAACATGGGAGACACTCGGAAAATGCACTGGAGTAATTCTCCGTTTTTGTGTCTGAGTGCCGGCGGACATCACCCACGTGGGGCTTAACACCCCGTATGCCTGTATGCAACGTGGACGCCTGCTCCCGTCAGTTCCAGTGTAGAAGGAACCAAAATGGACGAAACAAAACAAGCAAAAATAGTGATTGGGCTGGACGCGCATCCGTACATGTTCAGCGCCGCGGCGCTTTCGGGTTCGAATGCGCTCCATGCTCAAATTGAATGGTCCGTTGACCGCATCTCGTTGAACAGTCTGGAGCGCATATTGAAGAAGCGCACCAATCCAGGCGATATTGTTGTGCTGGAAGCCAGCGGCAATACTTTCGCCTTGGCTGAACGGCTCTTGCGGATCGGATTGCATCCAATTGTGCTTGAAAGCCAATCCGTTGGCAAAGTCGGCAAAACCTACTGCGCCACGGATAAAACCGATGCCATTAAAATCGCGCGGGTCTATCTCAGCGGCCTGGCACACGAAGTATGGCTGCCTAACGCCAAAGCCAGCGAACAGCGCGAGCTGTTTTTTGCTTACCGCAATGCCGTGGGTGACAGCGTTAGAGCGCGCAACCGTATCTGGGCGTTTCTCAATCAGCAGTGCCGTCAACGCCCGCGCGGACTGCGTTTGTCTTCGCCGTCGGCGTTGTCTGGACTTTTGGCGCTGCATCCTTGGACGCCAACGCAAAAATGGCTCTTGTCTGAGGCGGTCGAAGCCTTCCAGACGGCGGAAGCCCGGCGCAAACGCATGCGCTCGCGTATTGCCGAGGAAGTTGCCAATGATCCCAACATCCTTAAAATGACCAGATTGTTGGGGGTGCGCGATAAAGTCGCGTTTGCCTTGGCGGCGTTTATTGGAGATATTAACCGATTCGAAAACCCCAAAAAACTGGTTGCTTTTTTCGGGCTGAACCCCAAGGTTAACCGCAGCGGTATCAGCGGCGGTAACGGATCGCTCAGCGGTTACGGGCGAGCCGATGTGCGCGCATTGCTGATCCAGGCCGCGCAGAGCATCATGCGCCATGGCCAGGGGGATACTCATAAATGGGCCGTGGCTTTGAAAATGCGCAAGGGAACCAGTATCGCCGTCGCCGCACTGGCGCGTAAACTGGTTACAAGCATTTGGTATCTGCTCAAAGGTTTTTTCACGCCTATGACGGAAGTGACTGCTCATATTCAAATCAAGATTCATAAAATAGCCACAGAAATCGGCAAATCACGTTTGCGTGAGTTGGGATATAAAAAATTAGTGGAGTTTGAGGCAGAAAAAATAAAATTATTATTGGAAACTGCTTGACAGACCACATGCCTGCATTTTTGTGGCTAATCAAAAACATTCATTCCGCCGCCGGGCCGGCAGCGGGTGGCCGAGCGGCGCCGATCATCACCGCCTGGGAGACAGTCATGTCCACCGTGCGCGGGGGATATCTGCCCGCA
>CAZMFH010000405.1:0-1302 GCA_964565485.1 uncultured Verrucomicrobiota bacterium
AACTCGGTGTCTCCGTGCCTCCGTGGTGAGTAATCTTATTCCGCGCTGGGTGGTTACGCAGGTTCCAGAGTGGCTCTTCCGGAAAAGGGAGCGCCACCGCCTCACGGCGGCGGCTACCTGAAAAAGTTGTAGGGTTTTGGATGATCGCGAAAATAAAAGCATTATTCAGATTGCCGGCGCAATTTCTGCTCATAAGCTGGAATAAAGGTCTTCGCGCAGCCCTGCTGCTGGTTCTCGGAAAATTCGCCCGTGTACGCGGATTCCCGGCGCACTGGTTTGCGGCTATGGAAAAGTTCCCTCCGGATGCGCCTTCCAATGCCGCATCCTACATGCATCTGCTAACCATCAAGCCGCTTATTTCCATTGTCATGCCGGTTTACAATTCGCGCTGGCTTACGGAAGCGATCGCCAGTGTTATGCGTCAGAGCTATAGTAATTTCGAACTGATTCTTGTGGATGACTGCAGTTCCAATCCGGAAACCTTGCAGGCGCTTGCCGATTCCGCGCGCCATCCCGCCATCCGCCTCTTGCGCAATCCGCGCAACCTCGGCATAAGCGGAGCAACCAACGTCGGCATTGAAGCTGCGCGCGGCGAATACATTGCTTTCATGGATCACGACGATCTCCTGCATCCGGACGCGCTATCAGCTTTCGCGCGAACCCTGAATGACGGCCAGGCTCATGACATTTATTTCACCGATGAAGCCGTCATCAACAGCGCCGGTTCCATTATCGGCAAAATGCGCAAATGCCAAATCTCGCTTGATCTCCTCCTATCATGCAATGCTGTACTGCATTTCGTGATCATGCGCAAAAGCGCGCTGCAAAAAATCGGACAGCTCAATCCCGATTATGACGGCGCCCAGGATCACGACCTGATGCTGCGCGCCATGGAAGCCGGTTTAAGCTTTCACCACCTGCCGCTCTTGCTTTACGCTTGGCGCGCACACCATTCCGCAACATCGAATGATATCCGGTCTTTTGATAAAACAGCCGACACCTGGCCTAAATCCTATCTCAACGGCAAAAAAGCCATTATGGCCTATTTGCAACGCAACCGCATCAACGCCGTTGTAACCGACGACGCTTTTTTCTGGTACAGGGTCAAATATGCCCTGCCGGAGCCGCGCGAAGAAGTGGCGTTGATCATCCCGTTCAAGGATCAAGCGCACTACCTGCGACGCCTGCTCCAAAGCCTGCCAAAAACCACATACCAAAATTATGTTATTTATCTGGTGGATAACCGCTCCGAAAAACAGGAAACAAAGGATTTTCTGGCGCGTTTCCTGGGCAGATAAAAAA
>CAZMFH010000405.1:1312-1701 GCA_964565485.1 uncultured Verrucomicrobiota bacterium
CCGGCGATTGCGACTGATCCGCTTTGATGAACCTTTCAATTACGCGCGCTTGCATAACAAAATTATTGACGCCGTGCCCAACGAGCTGCAGGTGCTGATGAATAACGACCTGGAAATCATCAAGGGTGACTGGCTCGAAGCCATGCTCGAACATATTCACCGCGCCAAAGTCGGCGCAGTCGGATGCCGCCTGATTTATCCCGACGGCCAATTGCAACACGGCGGCATGATTTTCAAACCGGATATTTACTATTGCGCCGCCAATCTTGGCCGGGAAGAAGGCTATTACACCAAGACACAGCGCGAGGTTACCGGCGTTACGGCAGCCTGCATGCTGATCCGCAAATCCGCTTTTCAAGCGGTGTGCGGCTTTGATGAAATCCAGTTTC
>CAZMFH010000406.1:0-1022 GCA_964565485.1 uncultured Verrucomicrobiota bacterium
GGCTCCACAGTGATTCTGGTCGCCGGCATCTGCCTGCGTATCATGGTTACCGAGCATGCCCTTACCCATATAAGCGTTTAAGGCGCCAGCGCCTATGCCTTCTTTATCTTTCACGCTTTCGATGAAATACCGCGTAATACGCAATCGGTCCTCATCGGAAAACACAGGACTTTCCTCAATGGCATTCCAGTATTTAACAATTCGGAAAAGATAAAGATGGTTATATTGTTTTTCGCGCGCCAGCCGCAATAATGAAGCCCGATATAGCGTTGCATAAAGATCATTGCCGTAAACCAGGTATCCGTTTCCGGCCTCCTCGGCATTATAGGCCATATAGTTAAACGGCATTTTTTCAACTTGAGCGATTTTTGCTTCCAACTTTTGCGCCACATTACTGTATGGCGACCCAACCCCCAGCGCGCTCTGCGGCTCAAATACCGGCGACAATACCCATCCATTTTCTGCCGCGCGCATACGCGCGGCAAGGATCGGAAAAGTTTGGCCTGCCTCATGGGCGGTAATACCGCCCAGCATAACAACATTAATGCCCTTGCCCCACGGATCGTGAACAGTCTGAATTCTGTACCGGACAGGTTCGCTATAATATTTTGGATGTAATTGCGGACGAATCAAAGAGCGCCATTGCAGAAGGCGCAGCAATCGGCTTGCCCCCGGATTGCCCAACGCAATGATAGTGCGGCATTCATTGCGCCAGGTTTCATTTTGATCGTCAACCCTGATTTCCGGACGGAACCCAAACTGAGCCTCCAGAATCCCGGCCAGACGTTCCGCCTCCGCCATATAGGCCGGAGCGACGGGAGTATAGATCACACAGGCGCTCTGCCGGGAAGCGCCCAGCGGCGTATCAAAAAACATTTTTTTAAGCTGAAACTCAATTGTTTCGGGACAATTCTCTTTAAGAGGAAGCTCAGGCACAGCAGCAAGAATCCGCTGCCCAACCGTCAGAACGAACAACACTAAAAATACAAATAATTTAAAAAGCATCTTTTATTTCCCAAGGC
>CAZMFH010000406.1:1032-1696 GCA_964565485.1 uncultured Verrucomicrobiota bacterium
CGAAGAAAATAATTTTTGACAGGATAACAGGATAACGGGATAATCTGAAACGTTTTTGCGAGGCAATACGTTTGACTGATAATGTTCCATTGCGCTCAAATCCGGCCATCGTCCAATCCCGGCCATTTTCGCGCAATTTGAACGCCTTGACATATTCCGATTCCATCCGTCCCTGCTGGCGCAATTCACGATCATAAAACAAACAAGCCGAACCGGTGTTGACCACCAGCAAAGTATCGGCGCCGGAGCCGAACCCAAAAACATCCAGGATCGGCTCGCAAACCGCCACCTTGGCAAGCAAACGTCCGTCCTCGTGATTAAACGCGCTCAAAAATCCATCTTCGCCGCCGACGAGAAAATCTTTCTTGCCGTCATTATTCAAATCTGCCAATGCGCCCGACGAAATAGGCCGCGTATAGAGTTGGGACCAAACTGGCAATTCATAGCGTTTTGTTCCGGTTAAAGTCAGGTCGGTTTTATATAAGCCAAAACCGCGCGCGCCGATAACCGCCAGATGCGGCGCCTCGCCTTCCGTCAATTCGGCGGCATATTTGCCGTCGGGAATAAGCATTGCGTAATTGAAAACCGCTAATGTATCATCTGCTTGCCTCTGAACGATATTTGCATCACCCGGCGAACTGTTATTCACATAATGCAATAAAAC
>CAZMFH010000407.1:0-1687 GCA_964565485.1 uncultured Verrucomicrobiota bacterium
TTGCCCACGAGCGCCGACAAACCAAAGGTGTCCAGATAACGGTTGCGTTGCGGCGCACAGGGAAGAGGTTTGCCGTTAACTCTCAATTCCGCCAAAAGCCCCTCATCAAAAAGCAGTTCCTCCATACCCAACGGCGTTTTCTTCATCACTATGCGGCAATCAAAGAGCACATATTGTGTCCGCCGCAAAGGTTTGGGGATGCGTCCATCCTTTACTGTCAGCCAGTCTTTAGGCCGGGACGGATCGGCCATTTGTAGATTGCCTGCCATCAGCGGGTAGGCATTCGGGCGCATCGGACTGAACGGCCAAGGCCCGCGCGTCTCAAGAATTGGTCGGCCAGCGCAATTGAGTTGCGCCAATGGCGTGCGAACGCCCATCGCCTTGCGCGGAGTAGCCACAAACACGCGGCATTCATAGGGCGCAAACGTTACCGGGAAATCGGACTCCGGCCGCCCCAGTGCCTTAATCGTCCCGCTATCCTGATCCCAAAGTTCCAGTTCGGATTGGGCGGCATTTTCAGGCAAACGTGCGGTCAGGCTCAATTCTTCAGCGGAACGGTTCATGACCGCCATCAGACGTTCCTTGCCGATGATGCGCGTATTGAAGACCAACGTAGCGCCGAGTTTTCCGGATTGATCATAAAACTCGAGTGGTGCGGATGTTTGACCGAGCAATTGACGCCAGGACATCTGCGCAACAACCGGCGGTTGCCAGACATGGCTGACGCCTTTTTCGGCGCGATATTCGATAGCCAGATTATGCAACCCGAAGATCCGCCCGCCGCCTTCTTCCACAAACAAGCGCACATGGCGCGCGATGCATTTTCCGCTTAATCTGGTTGTTTGCAGGCAGCCGGTCTGCGCCACACACGCCAAATCGCGCCATTGCCGGGCATCACTTGAAACCTGCCAAATGTATTTGTATCTGATATTCTTTTTGCCTTCCTCAAGCGCAAGCGTAAACGAGCGCAAATCAAGCTGTTGCCCAAGATCAATGGCAATCCATTGCGGATAGTGTTTGGCGGTGCAAACCAACGAATTGGTGCCATCAAAGAAATTTTCTTTTTTTCCACCCGTAATCTCCGCCGAGGTTGTAACCATGCCCATTGGATCGGGCAGCATGATCACTTCGCCTCTGCCGTAACGGCGGCGAACTGCCCGTCCGTTCGCCGACATCTGTGCGGCGCCGAAGAGCGCGCGCGCGTTTGGGCCAAGTTTTTTGCCGTGCGGGTCTTGAGTGGGCATGCGCCAGAAGACAATCAGTTGGCCACCGCTTTTGACAAATCTGGTCAAATCTTCGATTGTCTTCCGCGCCAGCACGTCAACGGCCGGCAGAATCAGCGTCCGGTAGGCTGCGCCGGGATATGTTATGCGCCCATTTTGAAAACGCGCCTGAGCAAGTGCGCTTTCAAACACAAAATCCGTTTCAATCTGTTGCTCCATTAATTTTACGAACACGCTGCGCATGTTATGTTCGAGCATACCATTGGCTGCCGGATCAGGGATGGTATTGGACAAAGCCGCTTCGCTCGGAAAGAAAATTGCCGTTTCAACCGCCGCGCGCCCCAAACTGGTTGCCAAGCAAAGCCGCGCAAGATGTTCTGAAAAATAACGCTGGTATTTCCAGGATGGCGCCTGGAAAAAGCCCGGCGGATTGCAACTGTGTTTGCGGAAACTGCGGAAGCTAT
>CAZMFH010000408.1:0-1684 GCA_964565485.1 uncultured Verrucomicrobiota bacterium
TAATTTGACCAATGGCGTCTGGCGTGCGCGGCTTTCCGCCTCCGGATATTCAGACAATGTCATGTACGGTACGCTTGGCGGCGCGGGGTGGATTGCCTTACCCGCCGATTATGACGGCGATCGCAAGGCCGATCCGGCGATCTATAGTCCCACGACTGGCAGTTGGAAAGCGCGTCTTTCAACGCAGGGATATGCGACGGTTGAGCTTGGCGGTTTGTTGGGTGGAACAGGCTATAAGGCGGCGGCGGGCGATCTTGATGGCGATGGCTTGGGCGACCTGTTTGTATGCAATATGTCCAATGGCTCATGCAAAGTGATGCTTTCGAGCATGCGCTATGTCGCTAAAGACCTGGGCGCAGGTTATCTTGGCCAGGCAGGCGGGGTATTGCTTCTTGCGGATTATGATGGCGATGGCTTGGCTGATCCGGCGTTTTGCGATCCGGCAACCGGCACATTAAAAATGCGCTTGTCTTCCGCCGGATATCAGATGCAAACTTTGGCGAATTTTTTACGTCCTTAAGCGCTGAAGTCTATGATTTACCTGAGTTGAATGAGCTTGGTGGATAAACGCGAAGAATTGCGGGATATAACGCGGCGTTTTTTCAAGGGGACTTCCGCGCGTACTTCCGGAGCGGCTGTTTTGTTTGGCGCTCGATCGGGGGTTGTGCTTGAGGTGTATCAAGGCGCCGCCAGTCTGGAGTTGCGCCATAAGATTGGCCCGGAAACGACGTTTAATCTGGCCTCAATTTCCAAAACCATGACGGCCGTGGCCGCCGCTATTTGCCGGGAGCGCGGTTTATTCGGGTTTGATGACGGTATTGCGCGTTATTTTCCGGAATTGGCGGCGCGTGTTCGCGCTGTGCGCATTCGGAATTTACTGAATCACACCTCCGGTCTGCCGTTGCATTTTGCAGCGCCGGCGCTCCCTGGTTTTTATGGCAACCAGCAGTTTCTTGAAGCGCTTGCCAGGCAGCGCTGGCAATTGAGTTTTAAGCCGGGGGCGCGTTTCGAGTATTGCAACACCGGCTATATCCTGCTGGCAATGCTGATTGAACGCGTGAGCGCGAGCGCTTTTCCCGATTTTATGCGTCAGGCTGTTTTTATTCCTTCCGGAATGCGTTCGGCCCGGCTGGCGGAATTGCCGATGCCGGTTATTCCGGAACGCGCCACCGGCTATAGTTTTTGCGCGGAAAAGCGCGCCTATTTTCCGCAAACGGCGCGTGAATTGACGCTTGGCGATGGCGGCGTTTATGCCACGGCGCGCGACCTTTATCGTTTTTGGCGGGCGTTTATCGGCAATCGTCTCGTGGCTCCTGAAACGCGCGCGGAAATGTTGCGCGCCTCCGTGCCGATTGATGGGGCAAGCGCTTATGGCTATGGCTGGAAACAGTGGTCGCGTCCGCGCCGGCCGGCGCTGATCGGCCATACCGGAACAGACGCCGGATTCTGCAATGTCATGCAGTATGATCCCCAAAAAGAAATTGTGGCTGTTATTCTGACAAATTGCCGCCGCATTTTTGGTGAAAATCCGCGCGAAAACTGGAGCGCATCGCTGTTGGGTTGGGTTGGATTGGGGTCAGCCCTCGAAATAGAACTTTACAAGGCGAGGGGGAGATGGCAAAGTAATAGGCATGGCAAGACATTTAAGAGTTGAATTTCCCGGAGCGATCTATCACGTTAGTTG
>CAZMFH010000409.1:0-1159 GCA_964565485.1 uncultured Verrucomicrobiota bacterium
AGCTGCGCCTGGCCTACAAGACCCAGCAAAACCAGTCCTGGAACGAGCAATGGAACGCCGACAACCGGGTTGTTTTACGCGAAATGTTTGCCGGCATGCGTAATTTTATCGAGGCCAATCCTTCCGCCAAAGTATGGGGCGGATTGCGCTTTTACCGTTTACCGCAACTTAATATCAATGATTTTTGGTGGTACGACATGAGCGGCTACGGCGGAGGCCTCGAGGATATGGACCTCGGTTTTGCCCGCCTGCATATCGCCTATATCGGTTATTCCGAAGACGCCGCCAGTTATTGGACCAGTTCGGATAAAAGCGTTTATAATTACACAACGGCCAACGGACGTCTGGCGAAAAACAACCTGAACATCGCCATCGCCGATCTGGATGTTGGCTGCGGCAAACTGACCTTCTGGATCAACGGCGGATACATGCAAGGCGGCGCCACGACCAACACCAACAGCCAAACCTATGATTATCCGGCACAAGCCGGGGTTGACTGCGGATTAATGCATCAGCTCAGTCAAAACAACATGGCCAACCAACTCGCCGTTCAATATGGTTACGGATGCAACAGCTCGCTCTCGTCCGGAGCCAACCTGCCGCCTACCGATGAAAACAAGCGCGCCAACATCATCCGCATGACGGAGATGTTCGATCAGCGCCTGACGGACCGTTTCAGCGCGGAAGCAGTCGGCGTCCTGCAATATATGAACAACGGCGCCGAGCATCAGGCCGACGCCACATGGGCCAGCCTGGGCATTCGTCCCGTTTATCATTTTCACAAGCATATCGGAATTGAGTTTGAGCCCGGCTTCGATTACATCAACGACCGGAAAAATAAAATCGCCGGCCATCTTTTCAAGCTGACCGGCGCCTTGCGCATTACCCCCACCCCGGAATTCAGCAGCCGTCCGGAATTCCGCATTTTTTGCACCTATGCTCAATGGGGGCAGGATTTCGAAGGCAACCCCGCCCTGGGCGGCACGGCCTTCTTAAATCAAAACGAAGGCTTCAATTTCGGTGTGCAAGCCGAACACTGGTGGTAAGCCGCAGCGACACTTGCCGAACGCAATGAAAAAAAACTGTTATTTGATGTTTTGGCTTGCCATTGCGTTGGCATCCATTGCCGAAAACGTAACACCAAGCGCGGATCCGGTTG
>CAZMFH010000409.1:1169-1681 GCA_964565485.1 uncultured Verrucomicrobiota bacterium
CACCGACGCATCCGGATCAAGACGCTGGGAAAACATTGAAACCGCCGTTTGCGACCTGCTGGTCAGCGCCGTATCAACCAATAAATCCGTGCGCATTGTGGACCGGGAACAGCTCAATCTTTTATTGCGGGAACAACAATTGACCTTGCAGGGATTGGCCGACGCAAACTCGTCGGCGCGAGTAGGCAAACTTCTGGGCGCCGACCGAATCATCACCGGCAGCCTGCTGCTACAGGACGAAAACATCACCATTATTGCGCACATTGTTGACGTTCCTACGGCCGTTATTCAGGCAACCTGTCGGGCACAAGGGCGCACAGCGGACTTGCTGGACATAGTTATCGCTTTAGCCGGACAAATATCAAAAAATCTGGCCATCCCCTTTGACCCCGGCGTAATCACCGCCATAGACCTCAAACCGGTCTGTTCGCTGAATTTCCTGCGCGGTCTGGGTTTTTTTTACACCGGCGAATATAATCGCGCCTTGATGGATTTCATGATCAGCGGAGACA
>CAZMFH010000410.1:0-1662 GCA_964565485.1 uncultured Verrucomicrobiota bacterium
TATGCTGGCGAAGTGTGTCCTCCATGTCCTTGTTCTGGAATACAGAGCCCATAAGCACAATGCCTTCAACGCGGCGCTGGGTCAGATTCTCAAGTGATTGTGCGAATCTTTCAGCATCGTAACCTGCATTCATTATTACGCCGGCCTGTTTTTTTGAATATAGCGTTTTGGATTTCTTGCGAGCCAATTTGCGCGAAGGACGTGTGCGCGCCTTGCGCATTACGCCGGAAATTTCGCGTTTCCCGATCCGCCAAATCGAACGAGTTCTGGCGGAATTGGCGCAATTTGAACCGGTCTTGTTGTGGGACTGCCAACATAACCATAACGAACTGGACATTCGCGATCTGGAACATCTGGCTCGGGCATTTCCGCAGATTGCCTTTGTTATAACCCAAAAAATGTGGGGCGGATTCAGCAGTGTTCTGGATTTGATGTGGCGCTGTCCGAATGTTTATCTGGACACTTCCTGGCTGCACATGCGCGACACCATGGAATTGGTGGCGGAACATTTTGGCGCCGAACGCCTGCTTTTTGGGGTAGGCTATAAAGCGCACTACGGTGCGGCCATTGCCGCGCTGGCGCATGCGCAGCTGACGCCTGCACAGCGCGAATTGATTGCGCACGGCAATAGCGAGCGCATTTTGAAGCTTGCTCCGGGAAAACAACCGCTGGCAAAACCGCCGGCCTTGCTTGACCAAAAACCGCTCTGGAATACTTTGCGCGCTGGCAAGCCCGTCAAGGGCGTCGAAATTATTGATGCGCACAGCCACACGCCGCCGCATACGCGTGGGTGGGTAATCCGGCAACAGGACTATCAAAGCGGGATTTCCGCATTGATTGACCAGATGGATCGTCTGGGTATCAAACACATGATCTTGGCGTCGGAAGAGGCCATGTTTGGCGAAAATTTCAATGGCAATCGCGCGGCGGAAGAGTCGTTGTCAAAATATCGCGCGCGGTTTTCAGGTTATCTGGTTTTTAATCCATTATATGCCGGGGAGATGCTGCCGCAGTTGGACAAATTTTTCCGGCGCGGATTCTTTGTGGGGTTCAAGCTGCTGCCCAGCTACTGGAAAATTCCCGTTACCGATGCGCGTTATCAGCCGGTTTGGGAATATGCCCACCGGCATCAGTTGCCGATTCTGCTGCATACATGGGACGACAAATATAATTCACCCGCAATGCTGCAAAATATCGCGCCAAACTATGCGCAAGCAATTTTTATTCTGGGCCATTCCGGCGGCGGAACGGCGGGGCGCTTGGAGGCGGAGGCATTGGCGCTGGCAAATAAAAACGTTTATCTTGAATTCTGCGGCAGTTTTACCACGCCGCGGCCATTTGAAATCTCTTTGCAATTGGTTGGTAATGATCGTATTTTGTTCGGATCTGACTCCGACGCGCACGATCAGGCATGGGAATTGGGGCGTTACCTTTCCATGCCGCTGCCGGATGACGACTTAATCCCCGGATTGGGCGCGAATATTCGGAAAATTTTGGGAAAATGCGTCATGCAGCGATCGAAATTTGCAGCAGTTGCAACAAAATCTTTGAGAGCAAAAAGATAAGGATTTTACCACGGAGACACGGAGACACGGAGAAGAAAGAGAAGTTTGCTTGAATTTAATCCGATCGGCTTCGCGATCGGCCTAAATTCAAGCAAAG
>CAZMFH010000411.1:0-1659 GCA_964565485.1 uncultured Verrucomicrobiota bacterium
TAGCTCAGTTGGTAGAGCAGCTGATTTGTAATCAGCAGGTCGTCGGTTCGAGCCCGACAGCTGGCTCCAATGCGTTGAATGATTGTGTGCTTTTTTTACGATGGCCTGACATCGTTCCATGCGGCAAGAGATTCATTTTGCAGGAGGATCTGTTCGTGTCTAAAAGCGTTGCGCAAAAGATTATCGAAGAGCATATTGTTGCCGGTCAATGGGCGCCGGGCAATGAAATCGGCATCAGGATAGATCAGACTCTGACCCAGGATGCCACGGGCACCATGGTTTATCTGCAATTTGAAAGCATGGGGCTGGCCTCGGTTGCGACCGACCTTTCCGTCAGTTATGTTGATCACAATACGATTCAAGACGGCTATGAAAATGCTGACGACCATCAGTACCTGAAGAGCATTGCCGCCAAATACGGTATTTTGTTTTCCAAAGCCGGCAATGGCATCTGCCATCAGGTGCATTTGGAGCGTTTTGCCGTCCCGGGCAAAAGCTTGCTTGGTTCGGATTCGCATACGCCCACTTGCGGCGGAGTGGGGATGTTGGCGATTGGCGCCGGCGGGATTGATGTAACGCTTGCTTTGGCGGGAGCGCCGTTTTTTGTGGATTGTCCGCAAATCATCCGCATTAATCTGCGGGGAGTTTTGCCGGCCTGGAGTTCGGCAAAAGACATCATTTTGGCGGTTTTGCAGAAGCTTTCGACCAAAGGCAATACAGGGTGTTTGGTGGAATACGGCGGCGATGGGATTGCCGGGCTTTCCGTGCCGGACCGGGCAACCATAGCCAATATGGGCGCTGAACTTGGGGTAACAACTTCGCTTTTTCCCAGCGACGATGTAACACGAGTTTTTCTTGCCGCGCAAGGACGCGCAGAAGCATGGCGTGAAATTTTACCGGACGCCAATGCCGCGTATTCAAAAACCTTGGATTTTGATCTTGCTCAGATAATGCCCATGGTGGCGCAGCCGCATAGTCCCGACAATGTTTGCGCCGTCAAGGAAATTGCCGGGTTGCCGGTTGACCAGGTAACAATCGGGAGTTGCACCAATTCTTCATTCAAGGATTTGATGCGTGTGGCCGCTATTTTAAAGGGGCACAAGGTGCATCCCCGGGTCAGCCTGGTGCTGGCGCCGGGGTCGAAGCAGGTTTTGCGCATGCTTGCGGATAACGGAGCATTATCCGAGTTCATTGCCGCCGGTGCGCGTATTTTGGAGCCTGTCTGCGGTTTCTGTATCGGCAATTGCCATGCGCCATGCTCGGAGGGCGTCAGTTTGCGCACCACCAACCGCAACTTCAAGGGGCGTTCCGGAACAAAATCGGCTGAGGTTTTCCTGGTCAGTCCGGAAACTGCGGCGGTTTCGGCCTTGTTCGGCGAATTAACCGATCCGTGCGCTTCCGGACTGAATGCGCCGCCGAATGTGCCTATTCCGGCCAAATTCATGCTGGATGACAGCATGATCCTGCCGCCGCATCCTCTGGAGAAGCGGCATTTGGTTAATATTCGGCGTGGACCGAATATCGGCGCGCCGTTGCATTTGGATCCCTTGCCGGATTCCATCACATCTGTTGTGGCGCTTAAGGTTGGCGATAAAATCACAACCGATGACATTATGCCGGCCGGCGCGCGGCTGAAGTATCGTTCCAATATACCGAAAT
>CAZMFH010000412.1:0-1658 GCA_964565485.1 uncultured Verrucomicrobiota bacterium
CTCATCCTTTTTCAACCATGATTTTTAAGAAAGAACCTTTTTTCTTTTTCGGCCAGGTCCCGCAAGCATTTGATCAACCCGGGATGCCCCAGGCTGCCGGAATCCTTGATTTTGATGGCCACGCCATGCCCCAGTTGTGCGACATGCTTATGCGGAGAAACACCCGGCACATCGGAAGAACGCGTTACATCAACAGCAACGCCGATATCAGGCGCAATCCCGAAAGCGCCCGCCCCCGCCCCGCGCAAACCGCCCTCCTCCTGGGAGGAACCCACAAAATAAATCTCAAACGCGCTGCGCTGCATGGCACGCGCAGCTTCGATCATGCAAAAAACGCCCACCCGATCATCTATCGCCTTGCTGCAAACCAGACGGCCCATTTCAAAACAATCCTGGCGCATCACCACCGGATCGCCAATTTCCACATATTTTTTAAGCTCCGCTGCCGGCAACCCCGTATCAACATAAATTTCATCCTGATCGGCCGGCTTGTTTTTTTTGTCTTCGCTCATGGCATTCAAAGCGCGGGCGCCGATAATAGCCGGCAGCTTTTTTGTGCCGCAAACAGTTACCGGACGCCCCGGCAGCGAAGCAATATCAATTCCACCGCTCCGGTCCAGACGGATGAAACCGTCATTGTCAATAAAACTGACCAGAAACCCGATTTCGTCAATATGCGCAGAAACCATCAATTTAAGCGGTTTTTCGGCATTTCCCTTTTTGCGCGCAATAATGTTGCCCATGGCGTCAACGCGAATTTCATCAACAAACGCCCCGATCTCTCCCGCAATAACAGAGCGCACATCTTCCTCAAATCCGCTGACGCCGCAAGCATCGCACAATTTCCGAAGCAATTTGAAGTTATTCATCGGCGCATCTCCATCATTAATTTTATCACGAATATATTTGGTCATAAAGCGCGCGGATTGGCGCGCTTTGCCTGATGATATCGAGCGCAATCAAATCATGCCCGCGGGCGTATCCGTTACCAATCATGATATCCACATCCTTGCCGACACCCTCCGCGCCCAGCGCCGCTTTTGTGAAAGACGTTGCCATACTGAAGAAATAGATCTTGCCGCGCTCCTTGCAAATCAGGATTGAAGCCATTTCCGTATCGGGAATATTTACGTTATTAATCACAACATCACAGAAAGCGCCATTGGTGATTTTGCGAATTGCCTCATAGCAAGCCAGCGCATCCGTGGCATCAAGCCGGAGTAATTCGTCGTAATAGCCCATCATTTTTATTTTATCAAAAAGCCCGGCATTCCATTCAATACCAATGATCCGCCCGTTAACTCCCGCCCGGCGCCGGGCCTCGTAGGCGCAAAGCACACCGGATTTGCCGCAAGCGCCGATAATCGCAACCGTATCGCCGGAACGCACCAAGCGGGCGGTTTGTGCCGGCGCGCCGCAAACGTCCAGAACCGAGAGTGCCAGTTTTTCCGGCATATCCGGCGGAAGCACGGAGAAAATTCCGCTTTCGAATAGAATGGCATGCCCCTCAATCAGAACCCGGTCAATTTCCAGGCAAACCTCGGTAATTTTATCAATCCTCAGCGGCGTTAGTGAAAGTGAAACCAAACTGGCAATCTTATCGCCAACCTTGATGTTCTTGTTTTTTTGCAGAACCGAACCGACAAAATCAACCGTGC
>CAZMFH010000413.1:0-1645 GCA_964565485.1 uncultured Verrucomicrobiota bacterium
CGCGCAAGGCACACAACATTGGGCAAAACAACAACACGGTAGCGCATCCAACTATCGTTTTCATCCATTTCGCGTTCGAGCAAAGTATCAAACGGCATGCCGTGCAACAGCAGCATTTCGCACCATCCGGCCCAGCAATCAGTGCTGGCCGGATCACTCATTAAAATCGGATCGGGCGCAGCATCCGCGTCACGATGCAACCATACAGTTCGTGCCGAATAAACAACCCCTATTTCCGCCACAGATTCGGGTCGCGAATAAAGTTCAGGGTGCTTTTTTTCAAATTGAAAAGCCGGCGCCAGCATACGCGCTTCCGCCTTGAGCCGCAAAGCCGGATTGGTGCCCCAGTAATTCTGTCCGCATAACTTGGTTAATCCCCAACAAAATTCGTTTTCCGCCTGATTATTGGGATAAAACAAACACATTGCCGGCACGGCATTACGGCGCGCCAGCGCGCTGCGCTGGGAGGATTCCACTCCAATTCGCAACCAACAATGCGCCTGAACATCATCCGCGTTAACCTCGGTGAAAATCGTGCTGAACAAACCATCCATTTCCGCCAAAGAACTGCCTACTCCCACCGGCCGGTAGGAATTGGTGTCCGAACTCGAATAAAGCGGGCGGGCCAATTCCAACCCATTCAAACGGAAATGCGCAAACAGGCGTTCTTGATACTTGCGCTGCTGGCCGATGCGCCAGACCAGCCAGCGCCGATAACCGGCATTCTCAAAATTACCGTAAAAATCAGGATTATCCCGACCGTTGGGCGGCAAACGACAACCTGTTTCCGCCTCAAACAAACGACGACAATGCAGACAGCCGCAGCCGTAACCCGAAGGCCAAAACTGAATATCATCGGTCATGATGCCATCAATGCCGCAGGTATAAATTTCCGCCAAATGCCCGAAATAAAGACGCTGCCAATCGGGATTATTGTAACATAACGCCCATCCACGATAGGCCGTCCTCGCAAAATTCCCCGTTCGCGGATCAATTTGTCGCAAAGCGGACAATTTTACGCCGCCAAACTCGGCATCACCTGTTTCCAACATACGCAAAACAGACGGATGCCGATTGATTTGCACTGGGGCTGCACCAGCAACACCATTGTTAAAATCATTGCCCAAGCTTGCCCATTCCGCATCACCGACGGGAAAAGACTGCAAGATCGCGCTGTGATGCTCAACAACCCGTATGCCATGCCGATGGCAACTTGAACAAATTTTTTTCAGCGTCTTTAATAATAACGGCCACTCCTCTATAAAATTCCATCGAAAATGGAATCCGCCGAATGTAATCACCGCATTGATACCGGCGCAACGCAAGGCATAAGCCTTGCGATCAAAATCCGCCTTGCGAAATTCAAACAACTCCCGATCCCCATACCAGTAGCTGCTCCAGCGCGCATTCCAGACCCAACGCACTTTTGACGACAATTCCTGTTCTGATTGCACAGCTGATCTTGCAGCCCAAAGGCTGTTTATTTTCCGATCCATAAAAACCCTTTCGGCACATGCTCAAAACAGCCCATATCAACCAGCCGGCTGAAGCGATCCTGACGAGCGCGCCCGTCCAAGTCAAACACGCCGTTCATCCATGCATCGTTCGTCCCGCTGTTGATGCAAGGCGAACCATGTTGCAATCG
>CAZMFH010000414.1:0-1634 GCA_964565485.1 uncultured Verrucomicrobiota bacterium
TGTTTGTGTTTTGTGATATTACCGCGTCGCTCGTTAGCTACGGACGGCGCGGTAATTTTTTGGCTGTGCGCGTGATCATGATGGATCACGCGCGTTGTCCGGCAAATTCCAGGTTCAAGAATGCATGTAACGGCATATGATCTGAGTCGTTTTGTTTTTGATTCTGATGTTTGTGTGGTGTTTAATCCGGAATCGAGAGCTTTTTGCCGTGTTTCTCCTGAAACCGCGCAGCAGCTTCTGCGGGATTTTTCAAATGTTGCCGGAGGACAGGAAGAACGGAAAATACGGATTACAGCAGACCAACTCAAAAGACCTGGTCGGTACTCTTCCTTTTTTAAGGCGTTACGAGTAGGTATGCGGATCCGTTCGCGGACGCGCATGCGCGCTGCATCAATTCCGGCTTTTGCCGGATTTTCGCGCAATATTATTATTTATCCGGCTTTTGGGTGTAATTTGCGGTGCCGTTATTGCTGGAATGCCCAGGGAACCTATGGACGCTCCGTCAGGTTGATGGACAAGACAACCGCCGTGCAGACGGGACATTGGATTGCCGCCGGTTTGGCCGCGACACGGCATGCGGATAAATCCGATTTGCGCCTGGATTTTTTCGGGGGCGAACCGTTGTTGGCGGAAGAGGCTTTTCGCATTATTGTTGAGATAGCCCATGCTGCCGCGCTTCGTGCGCGTTGTGGTTTCTTTGCATTGTTGCAGACGAATGGTTTGTTGTTGAGCCGTGAAACCATTATCTTTTGCAAACAACATGGCGTTAATATATCCATTAGTCTGGATGGTCCGGCAGCCGCGCACAATGCTATGCGCGTAGATACGGCGCAGACTGGTTCGCATGCCCGGGTTGTGGCTGCGATTCGCAATGTTTTGCGGTTATATCCCGAAGGCTTGCAAACAAGGCCAACGCTCGTCCCGCCTTATGATGTCTTTGCCGCTTATGCCTGTTTTAAAAAATTGGGCATCCCGGAGACGGCTGTTAGCATCGCGCGGGCTATGCCCCATGCATTTACCGGACGGGGCTCGACAAAATACGATCAGTCGTTGTCCTGGTCAATGCGCAGAGGCGACTGGCACCGTTTTTTAAGATCTTATCTCAAGCGTCTCAAAAGCGGACGCAGGGTTGTGTATATCCAAACTGTAATCGAAGCATTGGATGGCATAATCAATCGCGCGGATACCATCAAGTTTCAACCATGCCGCTTGGGGCGCAACGGTTCCGTTGTGTTGCCGGACGGTTCTATTGCGCCTTGTTATGCTTTTGCTTTTGATCCGGATATGGTTGTGGGTAATACAACGCAGGGCGGGGCGCGGGTTGCGAAGTTGAGTGCCGTTATGGCGCAGGTTGGCGATCTGCCAGTTTGGTCGTTTGCGCGCTGCCGGACTTGTTTTGCGCGCTATTTGTGCGGCGGGCCGTGTTATGCCTGGAACAAGGCGGAGAGCGGATCAATCAGACGTTTTAGCCGCAATAGTTGCGAGATTTTTCGCGAAACGGCGGTTTCCAATGTTTTTTTGGCGGCGTTGTGGCAAAAAGAGGATCCGTTGTTTATCAGCAAGCTGAAAGCCAACAAGGCGAAAGGCAGCCAGGAGTTGGACTTGCATGCTCTTTTTAATGAGCACTATCGCGG
>CAZMFH010000415.1:0-1631 GCA_964565485.1 uncultured Verrucomicrobiota bacterium
AATCACGGTTTTTCTTTGAACACCAATCCAGCTCCGATTGAAAAAAATGATTTGTTCTCCTATACTGTTAGGAACATGACCAAAGCAAGCTTTATTTTAAAAAACAAAATTTTATCCGTATTTGCCGAACTGCGCCATGCTTTTCGGCCCAACAAAAACAAAACGCCAAAACATGCGGCATCCACGGAAGAGGAAACGAACCTCCGCGCCGAGCTGTTCGGTGTGAGCCAGTTAAAAAACCACGCCAAACTTCTCGCAACCGGACACGAAGCGGCGGTCAGACATGAACGCGAACAATTGCTCCGCCAGCTGGCCGAAAGTGAACGCGGCATTCAGCGCTGCCATCAGACAATCGCCAACAGCGTTCGGCAAGGCGGCAGCATTACTCCGGCCGCCGAATGGCTTTTAGACAACTATCATCTGATTCAGGAACAGATTGAATTGACACGCGCGCATCTTCCACCCGGCTACAGCCGTGAGCTTCCCCGCCTGCAATCCGGTCCGCGCAAGGGTTTGCCCCGCATTTACGACATTATCCTTGAGCTGGTGCAGCATACGGACGGTCAGATTGATCTGGCAAACCTCAGTTTGTTTATTCATGCTTATCAGGAAGAACGCGCCTTGACGCTCGGCGAACTGTGGGCCGTCCCGATCATGTTGCGTTTGACATTGATCCAAAACCTGCATCTGGTCGCCAGACGCATTGCCTGGCGGCGGAGCCAACGGGATGCAGCCCTGATCTGGGCCAAACGTTTCCTGAAAGTTGTTGAAATTAATCCGCGCCAGATGATCACCGTCCTCGGCGATTTCGTGCGGGCGCAACCACCCTTAACGGCGCCGTTTATCGCGGAACTGATTTCCAATATAGACGGAGTGAATCCCGCGCTCGGTCTGGCGCTGAATTGGATTGAGCAGGAATTAGCGGAACACGGACAAACTATCGAACGCATCCAGCAAAGCGAAAACCAGGCGCAAGCCGCCAACCATATCACTACCAGCAACTGCGTCACAAGCATCCGCGCCCTGTCGGCCATCGAATGGCGCGACTTCATCGAATCGTTAAGCGCAATCGAGTCCGTATTGCGCCGCGACCCGGCCAATATCTATCCCCGCATGGAATTCCGGACCAGAAACCGTTATCGAACTCAGGTTGAAATGCTGGCGCGCTTCTGCAAACGCACGGAAAAAGAAGTTGCCAAAACGGCCCTCGCCATGGCCGAAGAACGTCGGGTGGCCGGCGCCGAGCAACGCGAAACGCATGTCGGTTTTTTTCTGATTGATCACGGTCGCCTCGCGCTGGAAATGCGACTAAAATGCCGTGTTCCCTTGCGTTTGCGCATCATGCGCGGAATGCACCGACATCCCCTGCCCTTGTATCTCTGCGCCATCGCCGCAATCTCAACCGGCCTGACGTTGATCCTGACGCGCAATATTACCGGCCTTAATTCCGGCGGCTGGCCAATGATTTTGTTGTT
The DNA here is from genome assembly GCA_964565485.1 of uncultured Verrucomicrobiota bacterium. GTDB lineage: Bacteria > Verrucomicrobiota > Kiritimatiellia > JAAZAB01 > JAAZAB01 > CAZMFH01. Next base: position 1,476 of record CAZMFH010000415.1, read on the forward strand.
GGCAATCACATGGCTGGCGGCCGGCAAACCCGCCCTTACATTAATCAACTGGATTCTGACCCTTTTCACTCCGCCGCAGTCCCTGCCTATTCTCGATTTCTCCAAAGCCATTCCGGCGGAACACCGGACCATCGTCGTCATTCCCACCATCCTGTG
>CAZMFH010000416.1:0-1623 GCA_964565485.1 uncultured Verrucomicrobiota bacterium
AATAACGATCCATTTTGCTTAATTGCGCGCGGCCGAATGCGGCGGTCAGATCATTGGGGCGATACATCCAGCCCAAGGCATAGGCATGATAGTCGCGCGATTCAACCGGCGACCGGGTTTCGCCAAATGACCAGAGCATTTTGGCCTTTTGCCACATGTCCTCGTTGTTGGTGACGAACATGCCGCCTTCGCCGGTGCATAGGCATTTATTCTGGTTGAAACTGAAGGCGGCGCAATCGCCGAATGTGCCGGCCTTTTTACCGCGGAACGAAGCGCCGTGTGCCTGACATGCGTCTTCAATCACGAACAGTTTGTGTTTGCGGGCGATTTTCATAACCGCATTCATATCAACCGCCAGTCCGTGCAGATGCACGACCACAATGGCCTTGGTTTGCGGGGTAATTGCTGCTTCAATCTTTTTAACGTCAATATTGATTGTGTCGAAGTCAATATCAACAAAAACCGGGATGGCATTGTGATGCAGGATGCATGTTGCGCTGGAAGACCAGGAATAGGCGGTAACAAGCACATGATCGCCGGCGCCGATGCCGCAGGCGAAAAGTCCCATATGCAATGCGGCTGTGCCGCTGTTGGTGTTGATGGCGAACTTGTTGCCGTTCCAAGCCGCAAATTCGTTTTCAAAAAGCCTGCAGTTTGGGCCGAAGGCGTGGTTGACGCCATTTAAGGAAGCCATTACGAGTTTGCGGTCAATTGCGTCAATAGGCGGCCAGTTCTTGATCAAGCCGTCACGAACCGTTTTTTTACCGCCGTTAATTGCCAGTTTGTCCATTGTTTTTCGCTCCTTCTGTGTTTTAAACATAACCATGTTTTTGCATGAATTTCATGTTCATGACTGCGCTTTCCTTGTTGCCGAACCGCGATTTATCCAGTTCGAGTGTCAAATAACCGTCGTATCCGGCGCGTTCTAGGATTTTGAGTACGGTATCCAGATCAACATTGCCTTCGCCGAGTTCGAGGAAGTTACTGTAAATTTCAAAGCCCTGTTGTGCGCCATCATCGCCGATGGCTTTGGTTTTTTTGACGTCTTTGAGATGCATAAAGCGGATACGTTTGATGTAGCGCTCGCAAATTTGGGCGGCATCGCAACGTCCGACAGTCAGGTGCGCAGTGTCCGGCGCCAAAAACAAAAAGTTCGGATCGCTGTTTTGCATCATGAAATCAAGGTCGCCTTCAAACATGACCCTTGTGTTGGCGTGCGGATGGAGGCAGGGCATAATGCCGTAAGGTTTGCAGAGTTCGCCGATGCGTTGCAGGGTTTTCAGTTCTGCCTGCAACTCTTCCGCTGTGGCGCCGCCGCCTTTTTTACCGGTGGCCTGAATGCAGATCGAGCGGATCTTGTTGGCGGCAAGGAAATCAAGCGCGTTAGCGACAGTGTTTGTGTCGTTTGCAAAATCGCCGCGATTCCAGAAATAAAAACTGACCGGATAAACCTGATGTTCATCCGTGATGGCCTTGAACTCGGCGGGTTTATCCTTGAACATATCCACGGCTGTGGCTACGCTTTCAAAAGCGTTAAAACCCACTTCCTTGATGTCTTTGAGCGCCTGAATCATTTGCTGCTGATCTTTGAGTCCCCAGGGCCAGATGGCGTAAGCTAACTTG
>CAZMFH010000417.1:0-1622 GCA_964565485.1 uncultured Verrucomicrobiota bacterium
TATCAGTCGAATGTTGTTTCGGTTGGGAACGAAACAATGTCGTGTTCATCGAACGAGTCGGGCGATGATCACATAAATGAGTTCCAGGCTTCATTCAGGAAAAGGGGCCAACCATGTACAGACTTGATTTAACGGAAAAAATGTTGAAGGATCCCAAGGCGCTTCAGGAAGGTTTTTTAATGCGCGAAGTTTTGCATCAAACTGTGCCAATTGCCGTCAGCCGCATGTTGGATGCAATGGTTAAGCGTCTTTACAAGGAGTCGGGAGACGCGGACTGGAATCTCTACGGCTATGACTGGAAACCTTATGTGTTTGGCAACGAACAGTTGGAAGTGTTTGGCAAACATTTCAAGCTTGTCTTGACCAAAAAAGCCTGGGGTGAAAAATACGGTATTGCCATGGAGGCTGATGATTCCGGTTTATTGCGTAATTTTATTTACGGCATCTTCAAAAACTACAATCACGTTCCGTTAACAAAAGATGCGCGCCTCGATGCGCTGCTCGATCAAGGCATGCAGGAACCGGCACGGCACTCCACGCACTGGGGCTGGTATAAAATCGCGCCGCCGCCTTTTGACTCTTGGTTTACGGCATCAGCCATGGCGGATATTACGCATTATGATTTTGATGCTCGCAATACGATCGGCGGTTTTTACTTCCACAATCTGCTGGGTTTGATTCAAAAAGCTGCGCCGGTGCTGCAGGCCTATGCGCCGCTGGCGCCGCCGAAACAATAATAAAAATCAAGGAGGCTTTTTGTCTATGAAAAACAGAAAATCACCTGCAAATAAAAGTCGCGCCACGGCCCAGGTTGCCGTTATTATGGGGAGCGATTCAGACTGGTCGGTCATGGAGAATGCGGTCAAAACCTTGCGTGAATTTGGCGTTGCCTGTGAAGCGCGGGTTATTTCCGCGCACCGCACCCCGGAACTGGCGGCTGCTTATGCTTCCGGCGCGCAGCGGCGCGGTCTGAAAGTTTTGATTGCCGCCGCCGGTGGCGCGGCGCATTTGGCCGGAGTGCTTGCGGCGCATACGACTTTGCCGGTGATCGGCGTGCCGATCAAGGGCGGCGCGCTGGATGGTCTCGACGCCTTGCTTGCAACCGTGCAGATGCCTGCCGGTATTCCCGTCGGAACGGTTGCGCTCGGTCAGGCCGGCGCAATCAATGCCGCGCTTTTGGCGGTTCAGATTCTGGCGTTGGGCGATGCTAAACTGGCGGCGGCAATGCATGGGCATAAACGCGTCTTAAAAACAAAAGTTTTGAAAGGCAATCAACGTATTCAATCCGCGCTGGAGTCCGCTAATGCATAAGTATTTTCGTTCTGCTCTCTTGAGTTGTGTTTGCTGCTGTTTGTTGCGGTCAATTGTTCCGGCATCGGCGGTTCCGGAGGATTTGGCGGCGCGGGTAACCGGCGATCTGGCGGAGATCAGCGCGCTCTTGGAAACCAGGCGTGTGGCAGTTGAAGCCGATCTGCTGCCGGCCAATTTGCTTGACGCCCTCGTCAAGGTTATTGATCCGGGTGGCGCAGTCTTGACGCCGGCGCAGGCCCGGCTGCGCCAGGAGGAAGGCAAGGGTCTGTTTTTTGGGATTGGCGTCTCCATCACGCTGCGCGAAAATCTGC
>CAZMFH010000418.1:0-1597 GCA_964565485.1 uncultured Verrucomicrobiota bacterium
ACGGCGGCGGCTACTTAATGTTTTTCGTTCAATGCTGCAATCAGATTTTCCACGGCGACTTCCGTTGCGCGCGCGACACTTTCCTTTGTAAATCCGCCTATATGCGGCGTGGCAATAACACGCTGATGTTTAATCAGCGCGGATTCGCCCGGCGGCTCCTGGCTAAAAACATCTGTGGCAAATCCAGCCACATGTTTCGTTTCCAACGCTTCCAAAAGAGCGGTTTCGTCGAGCAACCCAGCGCGCGCGGTATTGACAAGATAAATCCCTTTTTGCATTTGCGCAATTTCATTCCGGCCAATTAACGGCTTGGCGCCGCCGGCGGCAGGACAATGCAAACTGATTATATCGGACAAAGTCAAAACTTCCTCAAAAGTTCCGAACCGGAAGCCCTGCGGCGCAGCCGGCCACTCCGGGAACAGATCATAAGCCAGCACACGCATACCCAACGCCGCACCGAATCCCGCCACTATTTTGCCGATTTTGCCGCAACCAAGCAGTCCCAAACAGCGCCCTTCAAGCTCAACCCCCTGCCGCCGCAACCATGCGCCCTGCTTCAATCCTTGATCGCTGAAAGGCAAAGAACGGACAAGCGCAAAAATGAGCGCCAAGGCCAGTTCCGCCACGCCCCGCGCATTAGCGCCTTCCGCGCGGCACACTTTAACACCCAATCTTTCCGCCGCCGCCAGATCAACATTATCCACACCCGTGCCGTTGCGGCTGATAACCCTCAAATCTTTGGCCGCTGCCAATACACGCGCCGTTATTTTTTCAACACCGGCCAAATACCCCGCGCAGCCCGGCAACAGAAGCATTAATTCAGCTTCATCCGGCTGTTGACCCGGCGCGCTTAAAATCAACTCATATCCGGCATGGCGCAACCGATCCAGAATAGGATGCCCTTTTTCAGTCAGCGAACGCGGTGTAATCAGAATTTTTTTGTTCATATCTGTAGTTCAGGTTATTATCATCAAACAACAACAAGATCAACTCAACACAAAGTGCGGATTATCAACGACAACCGGGCAACCGTTTTTTTCCAGAACCAGCTTCCGAAAGCCTTGCTACTCAATTGTGCCGTAATCGTGGCCGGCATCGGCGCGAAACGCAAAGAACGAAACCAATGGCTCATTCCCGACATTAATACTGCGATGCGCGTAACGCGGCGGCACATAGACAGCCGTCCCGGCCGTCATGGCGCGTGTTTCCGTCAAACCTTCCGGATTTTCCATAAGCATATAACCATGTCCGCGCAAACAGTAATAAACTTCGCCAGTCGCCAGAATTTTATGGAAATGCCCTTTCGTCATAAAATATTCCGCGCCAACCTTGCCTGGATAGGTGATGCTTGTGCCAAAAGCGATTTCACCGGACTGCTCCGGCAGATGCATATCATAAAACTCATAAACCAGCGGATTTTCTTTCGCCACCAGCGCGCGAAACGCCTCCTGATCGGCAAATGCGCCCGGCATATCGGAAAGCCGGCGCCGAATCGGCGGACTATTCGGCGCCAAACCGGTGGTGAGATCAAATTGCACACTCAATGACTGCATATTTTTTGTATTCATAAGTTTTACTTTAAAACCCGGCCGTTTAC
>CAZMFH010000419.1:0-1595 GCA_964565485.1 uncultured Verrucomicrobiota bacterium
TTGTCTTTTCTTTTGGATTTATGTTTTGATATAGTTAAATTTCTTGCGTCAGTCAATGATCAAGTCTTATATGATGTTTAATTAAAACTCCATCACGGAAACACGGAAAGGCGGGGCGGTTGGCATGCTTAAACGCGAACAACGCAAATTTAGCTTTACTTTGCGCGTGCCGTATGCGCATACGGATCAGATGCGTGTTGTTTATTACGCCAATTACCTGGTTTATTTTGAAATGGCGCGCGCGGCCATGATGCGTGAAGCCGGATTGCCGTATGCCGAGCTTGAGGAGCGAGGCGTGATTTTGCCGGTGGTTGAGGCGCACTGTGTTTATAAGACGCCGGCTCGTTTCGATGATTTGCTTGTGATAACCAGTTGTTGTGCCATTGAGGGTTTGCGCTTGCGCGTGACCTGCGCAATTGCCCGCGCTGCTACGCCGATTGCCCATGGCCACACCATGCATGTCTGTGTTTCCACCGCCGGCAGGGTGCTGCGTCCCTTGCCGGAATTGAACCGTCTGCTCTAAGCGGATTTAGCGTGGAACAGATGGCGCCACCACCACGCGGAATCCGATCATGGCGTTTTGCCGCGCCGGATGGGCGGAACTGCGGTTGGTCAGGGCGATGCGTTCCGGTTCGTAATTATTCCAGCCGGCGCCGCGCAGGCTTTTGGTTGTTTGGCTTGGATCATACCAGTCCTGTGTCCATTCCCAGACGTTTCCGCCGACACCGTGGAGCCCCCATTCGTTCGCGCCGCTTTTTTGCACGGGCGCCGATACGATGAAGCCGTCGTTATGGCCGGCAATGAATTTTTCATTTTGAAAGAGATGATAGATCAATCCGGATCCTTCTTCGCCGCGATAGTTATGAGTGTTGGGCGGCGGCCAGGTGTCGCCCCATGGATAACGCCGGTTATCGCCGCAGGCGGCGAAAGTTTGCCATTCTTGTTCGCCGGGCAGGCGGAATACAAATCCGGCCGGGATTTGGTTGCTGTAGTTGCGGGTCAGCCAGTTGCAGTAATTGTTGGCGTCTTCCCATGACACGCGCACAACCGGTTGGTCCGGCAGATCAAGGATGCGTCCGAAATGCGGATCGGGGGAATGTCCCATGTCAAAACGATTATATTGGCCGTTGGTGATTTCATGTTTGCCGACCCACATGGAGAGCGCCTTAATCCAGACGAAGAATAACTGCTCGTTCCGACCAAGTTGCACCTGTAACGGCGCGCCGGGTTCCGGCGCCGTGAAGACGGCCGGCGTTAAGCGGGGTATCTCGGCGCCGGCCGGCGGCGGCAGCGCTTCCGGGTTTGCAAGACATTCTGTTCGGAGCAGGACAACTGTTAGGATTAAAAAAAGCGCATGTCCGACAAAGAGCGGAATCTTCATGCTTGGTTTATCCTTGCATATATTGGTTTGGCGGGCATCATGGCGCTGCTTCCGCAAAATGCAATCGAAATAATAAACTTGCTTAGACAGTTCCGCGCCTGTAATACTTTACCGGCATATGCGCTTGTCGCCAAAACGGCGCGTTGCGCCATGCCTTCGCGGGCGAGTGGTGAAATTGGCAGACACGCAAGACTTAGGATCTTGTGCCGCAAGG
>CAZMFH010000420.1:0-1592 GCA_964565485.1 uncultured Verrucomicrobiota bacterium
ATTTCAAAACCTTCATCGCCGCCGCGCGCGCCGGCGACGTTTTCGCTGCTGCGGAATGGAGGCAATATGTCGAACGCATGGCACAGGGACTCGGCATTCTGATCATGACCTTGAATCCTGAATTGCTTGTGCTTGGCACAATCGCCCGGCATACAGGCGCCTTTTTGATGGATCCGCTTCAAAAGCGCCTGCCGCAATACGCCTGGGGACCGGCGCTGGCAGCCTGCCGTATTCAAACCAGCGCCATCGGCGAAAACATCGGAGCGCTTGGCGCGCTGGCGCTGGCACGCGCGGGATTACGGCAAACTAACCCGTAAAAGCCGGCTGGCCCCGCCCGTGTTCAGATTGGCAATTTCATACTCTTTTAAACCGGCCGGCAAAAGAATGGTCGTTCCGGGATTCACATCAACCAGAACGCTGCCGGCCTTGATGCGCACAAAACCGTCTTCCAAAAAAAGCGCATGAAACGATCCGCGATCCAGCGCGCAAACAAGAATGCCAAACAAAAACATTTGTTCGACGCGGAAATAAGGCGAAACAATTCGCTCGACAATCGTGTTGGTTTTGGTGTTTGCGGATGGCGGCGGATGATTGATTGTGCCCGTCTGACGCCAATCTATCGCCTGCATGGCCTGCTTGAGATGCAGCTCGCGCGGTTTCCCGTTCGCGCCGACACGATTCCAATCAAAAACGCGATAGGTGGTGTCGGAATTCTGTTGTACTTCCAGAATCAAACATCCCTCTCCGATAGTATGCACACACCCGCCCGGAATGTAAACAGCATCGCCGGCAACCACCGGAACAGCTTGTAAAATGTCGCCCACACGCCCCTGAACGATCGCCGCCCGGAATTGCTGCTCGTCCACTCCATCCTTGAATCCGGCATAAACGCGCGCGTCCGGCTCGGCGTCCAGCATAAACCACATTTCTGTTTTCGGTTCCGCGCCAACCAACGCGGCGGTTTGATCGTTGGGATGCACCTGAACACTCAAACGCTCCTTGGCATCAATCAGTTTGATAAGCAAGGGAAAGCGTTCCATTTCCCGACCCAGCAACTCCACTCCGTACATCTGCGTCAATTCGTGCAAATCCTTTCCGGCCAGCACACCATTCACAACCACATTGACACCCTCAGCCCTGTCGGTTAACTCCCATGATTCGGCATAAGTTCCCGGCGAAAGCGAACGCCCATAACGGCGCGCAATACGGTCGCCACCCCAAATATAGTCCTTGTAAACCGGACGAAACATCAACGGATATAAAGCTGGTTTTGCACTCATGCGGCAAAATTTAGCGAATCCTTCCACGAAAAGCCAGCAAAATTGAAGCCCCCCCTGATCCATAGCCCCAACCCGGCATAGCCGGAACCATAAAGGATTCCGACTATGCCGGGTGATAACTAAAAACCCTCTCCGCAGTTTCTTGACACCCGTGTTGACAGGCCGGCCAAAAATGCTACTATCTTAAAAAAACGTTTGGCTGTGCGAGGCGCAAACGGGCGCCCCGCGCAAACAAGGCAAAAGGAAGGGAGCATCGCCTGATTTATCTTTTATTGTTTGTGATCTTGCTTGTATTGGCAGGCTTGTTTTTCA
>CAZMFH010000421.1:0-305 GCA_964565485.1 uncultured Verrucomicrobiota bacterium
CCCGCCCGCCAGCAGACAAGCCATCCCCAGCAAAGCCAGCGCTGAAGCCAGAAGCGCAAGCGCCAAATGAGACATAAAGAACACCAGCCCGTATGAAAAGAGCGCACCCGCCGCCAAGCCGCCCAGGGCATCCATGGCATAGACCCGGCTGAGCGCGGGCAAGCCGCGTTCTTCCGCCAACCGGCAGGCAATCGGAAAGATAAAACCTATCGCCGGACAGACCGGCAACAAAACAATCCCAAACGCCGTCAACATGGCGGCAAACGAAGCATACTCGCCATACGGCACCTGCAAAAAAGCGCGGA
>CAZMFH010000421.1:315-1183 GCA_964565485.1 uncultured Verrucomicrobiota bacterium
GCGGCCAAAACACCAGTCCGGCAAGAATCATAATCAGCGCAAAACACAAACGCCCTGTAGCGCAACCGGCCATCATAATCCGCGCCAATAACGACCCCAGTCCGACCAAAATCAGCCAGACTCCGAACATCATGCCGATCGTCAGCTCATTGCCGAAAAAAACCACCAAAAATTCGCGCAAAACAAAAATTTGCACCAGCATACCGCAGGCGCCGACACAAAACATCAAACCCGGCACAGCCGCGCGCGCCAAATTCACTTGCATCCTGTTGATGACAAACCGCTTCATAGCCGATCAAACCAAACGAGTGGTGTCATGTCTAAATTTGTAGTTTTCGTGAAATTCTCTCCAGCGCCCAACGCCAGAGGTCAGTGGCGGCGCGGAACGCGACGCACACTGGACCCCTTGGTTCGATACTCTGCCCTTTTCTCAAATACCAATAGGGGATGCCTGTCCTCATATCCTGCCGCCCCCACCAGAAACCTGCGTGCCTCCGATTCCCTGTTCACATGCTCCGCCACCTTCTTCAAGTCGATGCGGTTCAAGACATCAATCGTGATAGGTCGCTTGGCGTCAAAGATCAGATGAAGAGACGCACGACCGACATTCAGCCGGTTGACCCAGACATGGCGCAACAGCTTCCGCGCCGTGGCGGTCTTGCAGAGCATGGCCACACAACCTGCGCGGTGGTGCAGGGCTTCCACTAGGCGGATCAACATCCACTCGGAAATGTCGAAGTTGGCTTTGCCGGTCTTGGCGGCAAAGCCATGGTGTCCCTGGAAATTCGTCTTTTTGGGCAGGTTGTTGCTTCTGAGTGACCCGAGGGCAGAGTTAGTGACCCACGGGGGATTGCCGATCACAAGGACG
>CAZMFH010000421.1:1193-1586 GCA_964565485.1 uncultured Verrucomicrobiota bacterium
GGACGCGACCACTCTTGGCCGAGAAGAACTCTTCCCAGTCCACCTGGAAGAAGTTTCGGCATTCCAGATGGGCTTTCCGCGCCCCGTCACGGCTGAGTGCTTGCTCAGCCTCGCGGAAGTATGCGGGGTTGATGTCAAAACCGCAGACAGCCTTCGCCTTCGGGAAGGCGGCGAGGCTGGCGCAGATGAAACTACCTCTGCCGCAAGTCGGTTCCACGATCACGTCCGCCGTCTCGCCGGTGGCGCGAAGGAACTCAACAACCTCCCGCGCAAGGCCGAGCGGCGTCTGAAAATCCCCGAATTCCGTTTTCTTCGTCGCAATCATCAGACGACCTTGTTAACGCCGGCCACCTTGCCCGCCTGTTCAATCACCCGACTGTACTGAAGTCTCCA
>CAZMFH010000422.1:0-1576 GCA_964565485.1 uncultured Verrucomicrobiota bacterium
ATTTGGCCGCAATGGCGGAGCGAGGCGTCCCGGCCGAGCCGTCTTTTCCGAACATGAAGCAGCCCTGCGATTATGGAACCTTGGCGGCAATTTTGACTGGCTTGCTTGATAAGCGAAAATATCTTACAATACCCAGCAAACCTGAAAGTCGCCAAAATCCATTTTGACATGAAACTCACCAAACTATCCGATGTACGCGCTATTTTGGCGGAGCATGACATTCACCCGCTCAAAACGCTCGGCCAGAATTTTCTGATAGACGCCAATATTCTCGGGATTATCCTGCAAACAGCGGCGCTTAACGCGCAAGACGAAATTCTGGAGATCGGCGCCGGCCTGGGCATCCTGACCGAACCGCTGACGCGCACGGCCCAGCGGGTGGTGGCGGTGGAAAAGGATGCCCGGCTCTGTGCCGTGCTGCGCGAACGCCTTGCTTGTTGTTCCAATTTCCACCTGATTGAAGCGGATATGCTGGAAGTTGATCATGCAGCGCTTTTGCGTTCCGGAATCAACAAGGTTGTTGCCAACCTGCCTTATTCCGTTGGCAGCGCGATTCTGGTCAATCTCCTGCAGTGTCCGAACGCGCCGGCGCAAATTGTTATCACCCTGCAACAAGAAGTGGCTGAACGCCTCGCGGCACAACCTGGCAACAGGGATTTCGGCTTGCTCAGCCTTTGGAGTCAGGCACACTATCATGTCGAGATTCGCAAGACGATCAGTCCGACATGTTTTTTTCCGCCACCACGCGTCAATTCGGCAATTATCCGGTTTGTGCGGAAAGCGTCATCAGGCCTGCCGGAAGCACAGCGCGCCTTTTTTTATGCGCTGACCAAGCATGCTTTTGCTCAACGGCGCAAGCAATTACAAAACATCCTTACCGATGCAACCATAACAATCCACCCGACAAAACCGGCCAAAACTGCGCCGCTTATATATCATCTCGCGCCGGCAAGCATCCGGACTGCTTTTGCGGCGTTGCAGCTCAATCCGCGTTGTCGGCCGGAAGAGCTTGGTGTTGAACTCTGGATACAGCTGGCAGGCCACTTAATCTGAATCAGCAACAGACTGCGGATAACACGGGCGCATCATTCACGGCGGCTCGCCCCACCAAAGACAAATTTGGCCGCAATGTTGGGGCGAGGCGTCCCCTTTTCCGAGCATGACGCAAACCTGCTGCGCATAAAATGCCGGTTGTTTTTTGCTTGCCACAAAGCAGGGAATAAGCACAATAGCTTTTCCGGCAATCAGCGGCGGCGTGTTTCGCAATTGAAGGAACCGGACGTGAATTGCGGCGCAACGAAAGGCTTGCCGCAGTCAAAAAGGAAGATGCGGGCAATTTCCGGAGCGCAGGAAAATATTTTATGAACAAAAAACTGATCGTTGCCTTTGTCTTGATTATCGCGACAGCCGTTGTTTTATTATTTAACATGCGTGGATTTTCGCCGAAAATGGATATTGACCTTGTGATCACAACCGTCAACGGCTATAAGTCAATGATCTTTATGGCTTTTGCCGTTGTCGGCGTCTTAATCGGCTTGTTGATGAAATAATGAGTTTGAAATACGCGTTTGTTTAA
>CAZMFH010000423.1:0-1575 GCA_964565485.1 uncultured Verrucomicrobiota bacterium
CCGTCATTGAAAAAAAGATTTTTGAACCGCGCTTTGCTGCGCGTGGTTTGCAGATTGTTTATCCCGCTGCCGAAGCGCAGCGTCGGATGGTGATGGAGGCGGTTTATGGTGTTGATGGCGTGAAACGCGGTGTTTTTCACGGAAGACCGGGAGAACTGATCCGTCAGGCCTGTGAGCATCTGATCGAACGCAAAGCCGAAATTATTGTTTCCGCCATTACCGAATTGCCGTTGATCGAACGCCGTTACTATCCGGAGCAGAATTATCTCGATTGCAACGAGGCGATTGCCGCGGATTTGATCGAAACCTCCGCCGTGGCCGCGCCGCTCTCGCGCAAATATGGCGTGATCGGCATTCTGGGCGGGCTTGGTCCGGCGGCAACGGTGGATATTTTTGATAAAATTCTGCGCCATACTCCGGCGGTGCGCGATCAGGAACATATCAAAATTGTGATTGAGAATAATCCCCAGATTCCCGATCGGACTGCCGCTTTGCGGGATGGCGCGGAAGATCCAAGTGTAGCCTTGTTGGCGACAGCCGAGAAGCTGGTGGCGGCCGGCGCCGATTTTATCATTGTGCCTTGCAATACGGCGCATGTTTTTCTGAAAGCCGTGGCCAAGCATATTTCCATTCCGATCCTGAGCATGATTGAGGCCACTGCCCGTTATATCGAAAAGAAATTTCCGCAAGTACGCAAGGTGGGACTGTTGGCGACAACCGGCACGGTGGAGTCCGGGGTTTATGCCGAGCCTCTCGTTCGGCGTGGCTTGGAGTTGCTGACGCCTTCCGCGGCAACCCAGCAGCAGGCGGTGATGCCGGCAATTTACGGCGAACGCGGGATCAAAGCCGGTTATACGGATGGATTGCCGCGTGAATTATTGCTGGCGGCGGCCGGAGAACTGAAGGAAAATGGCGCGCAATTGGTCATCCTCGGATGCACGGAAATTCCGCTGGCGCTCCAAAACGGAGCATTGCCCGGTATTGCTTTCGTTGATCCAACCGACATCCTGGCCAAAACTGCCGTTCAATGCGCGCTGGCGGATGAGCCCGGCGCATTGCTTGCCGACTGGCGCGTCCAATGACGTTTTAGTGCCTTAAACCACAGTAACTGCCCCTAAAAGCAAGAAAATCGGAGGGCAGTTGCTGCAGTTTAAGGCACGGCGCAAGTGAAGGCGGCAAGTTCAGGTGCAGTCAGCCCGCAAGCGGGCGGAGCGAAGACAAGCGGATGGATTTTTCCCACATCAAACCGAACAAGATGCAAGATGGCGGTGTCCAGATTCAGGCTGACATTTTCAGGAGTTCACTTGTAGCTTGCACTTTCAACGGCGGCCTGCAGTTTTTGGTTGTGGCCGCAGGCCGCCTTGTTTGAAGGTTCATGTCCAGTCAGTCGGTATCTGAATCGGGAGTTTATGATTGCGGGTTTAATTGCGGGATTGGAACAGTTTTCGTTTCGGAGCGGGTCAGGTCGGGAGCAACCGGCCGGGCGGCCTGGCGCATACTTACCGCAAGGCTTGAGCTAAAACTTACGAATATCAGCAGCGAGAGTCCGATGAGCAAATCGTTGCCGCGCCGGAT
>CAZMFH010000424.1:0-885 GCA_964565485.1 uncultured Verrucomicrobiota bacterium
GCCCCGTGTAATCACCATTTCGCCACCCTGAATTCCGCTCTCGGTGGCCCCGGCTCCCCCGGCCCCCATTGCCGTCTTGCCCTTGCGCCTCACCGCTTTTCCGTCTTCCAACACAAACGCAATCGTCTCCCCATTGGGCAACACAACCAATGCGCCTTCCGGTACGACAACTGCATCGGTTAGTGTCTGCACCGCCACTTCCACGCGAGCAAACATGCCGCTCATGAGTCGCACGTCGTCACTTACCACGGCTTCCGCCGTCAAGGTGCGGGTTGCACGCTCCAGTTCGGGGTACACCCGAACAATTTTACCGCCAAAATGCCGGTCCGGATAGGCGTCCAAAACTATACTGACAGGTTGATCGGCTTGGACCGCAAGCGCTTGCTGCTCGGGAATGGATATGCGAACGACAAGGCTGGCCGGCTCGAACAGCTCCACCAATGGCGCGCGCGGCGAGATGTAATTGCCTTCGGATATCCACACCTTGGAAACCACTCCGTCCCACGGCGCCGCGATCTCGTAGTCGCCGGCGCCCGTCTCCATGGCCGCTACTTGAGCTTCGGCACGCTTCAGATTCGAGCGCGCCACATCCAGTTGCTCACCCGGCAGCGCGCCGCTTTTGACCAGTTGTTCGACGCGCTTGAATTCCGACTCCTGCCGCCGGAGCTCCTCGCGCGCCGCTTCCAGTCCGGTATCGGCAATCCGGCTGCGGCCACCTTTCACTAGAATCTGGCCTTTCTTGACATAATCACCTTCGCGCACCGAACACTCCATGATGGGACCTTCCGCCGGCGAAGCCATGCGCGCAGCCTTGACCGGCTCCACTGAGCCGGTAAAAGCAAGTATTTTCAATAAATCGCGCGTCTCCGCCTTGGCGACTTGAAC
>CAZMFH010000424.1:895-1561 GCA_964565485.1 uncultured Verrucomicrobiota bacterium
CAGCAGCCGCCCCCGGCAATTTCGCCGTCGAGCACCGCCACCGCCACGCCGGGGCCCGGACACTGCCGGGCAAAAGTGCGAATCATTGCGATCTGGGCAAAAAAATTCACCTCGAACTGCCGCCGGATCGCCGCCCCCACAACCCGTCATAAACAAAGCCGGCGCCGCAATTATCCCAGCGCCGATCAAACGCAGCAAGATCAAGACATCGAATCGCTGACATTGCATGTTGGCCGTTTTTTTGAGCATTTTCATGGCAATATTTCTCCTATGGCCAGTTTGCGCCGGGCATCGGCAATCGCCAGATCCGCCAGCGCGCGGGCATGCGTGGTTTGTGCGACTACCAATGCGGTCTGTGCTTCCAGAACATCCGTCATGGTGCCTTTTCCTAAATCATATTTTTCCTTCATAATGCGAAAACTTTCGTCAGCTTGCTCGATCGCCTGTTTGGAAACCTGCACGCGTTCGCGCGCAGTGAGAACTTCCGAAAGCGCTGTTTCCACATCAAACCTGATTTGCAATTCCAATTTGCGCAAACGCTCCTGCGCCCCGCGCCGGCGCGCAATTTGTTCGGCCACTTTGGCGCTGGTCATGTATCCGTCAAAAACCGGAAATTCCAGCAAGAATGCAACCCTTCCTAAGTTTTCCGGAGCGCTTGTTTCATCC
>CAZMFH010000425.1:0-1553 GCA_964565485.1 uncultured Verrucomicrobiota bacterium
CCGTCCGCTCAAGCGCGCACATTTCGACCGCCTCCGCCGCCTGGCGGATAAAGCATGGAATACATTCAAATGCCGTTTTAATGCTCAAAATGAGACCACCCTGTCGCTGCAGCGCACAAGCTCATACAGGTCGCGCATGGTCGAAAGCGGACACATTTCCGAACCGGCGCTGTTCCGGATTTTAAGACATGTGCCGCAAGCCATAATACGACCGCCCGCTTGCACAAATTCTTCCATTTGCGCTTTGACATTGAAAGGCGCTGACGCCTGTTTTTCACATTCCACACCCTTGGCCAACAGAAAAGCGGAAACTTCATCACCCTGCTGAATGGCAAAAACGCCCAGACGAAAAGCATTCCAGGCCGTCTCCGCATCGGTTGTATGAATAATCATCCCCAGTTTCATGTTTTTTTATCTTTTCAGTTAATGATTTTTGACTTCCTGCAAACCCTGTTCAAGATCGCGGATAATGTTATCTACCGGCTCAATGCCGAGCGAAAGCCTGACTGTATTCGCTTGAACGCCAAACGTTGTTCGGCGTTCAGGCGGGAGATAAAGCATTGTGGTCAGATACGGTATGCAAATCAAACTTTCGGTTGCGCCCAGACTGACGGCATGCACGACCACATGCAGCGCTGAAATGAAACGTTTGGCGTCTTCCTGCGAGCGGCCGACGTCAAAGGCCATCAAGCCTCCGAATCCATCGTGCATTTGGCGGCGCGCGATATCATATCCCGGTTCATCGGGCAACCCCGGATAATGCAGGTTGCTGATTTGCGGCTGCACACGCAGCCATTCCGCCACAGTCATGGCGTTGGCGGCCATTTTCGCGGCGCGCAACGCAAAGGTTTTCAGTCCGCGTTCCAGCAACGAAGCCGAGTAGGCGTCAAGCGTTGCGCCGATGGCTTGGCGCGTGAACCACAACTTGTCGTAGTCTTCCTTTGTTCCGGCAATAGTGCCGGCCATCAGGTCGTTATGTCCGGAAAGCGCTTTGGTTGCGCTGTTAATCACAAGATGCGCGCCCAACGCGAGCGCCTGTTGGTGATAGGGAGTGGCGAAAGTATTGTCCACAATCAAACGCGCGCCGACGCTATCGGCTGCCCGGCGCGCGGCGGCAATATCAATAAGCTTGCAGAGCGGATTGGTGGGCGTTTCCAGAAAAATCATGGTGGTTCTGTCCGTAACATATCGAGCCATTTGCCCGCTTGCATCGGCATTAATCCAGGTAACTCGCACGCCCAGCCTTTCCAGGATCAAAGACACTTTATAATGCGCGCCGTAAGTATCGTGAAAGAGCAGCAAATGATCGCCCGCTTTCAAATATGTCAGATACACCAATGTGCAGGCGGCCATGCCCGATGTGCAAACGATGCAGTCCTCGGCGCCTTCCAAAGCGGAAACTTTTTTCTCGACGGCGCGAACGGTGGGATTGTCGTCGCGATGATAGGTGTATCCGTCAATCTCGCCGTCCGTGATTTTGCGCAAGACCTCAAAATCTCGATATTCATAGTTAACGGCATGGACAATCGGGGTTACCATCGGCCGATTGCCGT
>CAZMFH010000426.1:0-1528 GCA_964565485.1 uncultured Verrucomicrobiota bacterium
GACTGAATGCCAAGACGTGGAAGGCCGTCAGGGATGAAATGCGGAAAATTGCCGATGGTTAAACATAGTCTTTATCGCGCAGGGTGTTTTCCCCGCATGATGTAGATTTTTTGCGCGCAAATTTACGCATTTTTATCTTCCATGCCGTGTCTTTTAGCTTTTCGACAGGTGCGCGCCATATTAATTGTTTTGACAGTTTCGCGCAAATCGTTGATGGTTGTTTCCCAACTGCACACCGAACAGGCCACACCGCCGCCGGCCACAACCGCAGGCGCACCACAGGCCAAGCAGCGAACATCATTCCCCCGCGCAATTTTATGCCGTGGTATGAATACCGCCAGCCACCGGCTGACGGTCAAGCGACTGACAACAAGCGCACGTGCCATCGCGGAAACTGATAAAAGCCGCGCACCAGACGCAATTTTAACTTTGAGAGAATTGTTGAACTGGCAGACCTTGAACCCATCAACACAGCCAGCCATTTTTCGCAATTCGCGAGCGAAACACCATGCATCCGACTTTGAAACATGCATTACTTGCAGCTTGCGAACACCGGCGAACGGATTGCTCGATAATATTGCAGACACCGCCAAGCCGTATAACCTATATGCTGGCAAATCCATCCGGCTTAAAAGGCGGCGCGATTTTGTCAAGTTATCCTGTTTAATATACGCGTCATTGATCGTATCGGCAGAAACGCTAATTTCCGGCTTAACTTTACCATCGGAGCCATACTGCGTCAAGCTCAACTGTATTGCCATGTTTGCGATTATCTCCCGAATTGCGCGCCGGCGGCGGTTTGGCATTATCGAAACGTCTGCTTCGGAGTCATGCCATTTTATTTTTTTGAGAGGGCAATCATCAATCCATGTTGGCAACATGACAATATCGGCGCAACGTTTATTCGGATCATAAAGCAAAACCGGCTTTGCATTGACCGGCGCGCAACGTATTGCTTTGACAAATTCTGACCATGCCTCTTTGAAAAGCCGCCCTGATAAATCAAAAACATCGGTTGCACCAGCCATGCGAATTTGGTAGGCGGCATATTCGGCAGTATCCGCAAAAACATCCGCAGGGGAATCATCCACGAGGCGCAACAAGAAATTCCTGTTATGCTGACAAAGCAGCTGCCTTGTGGCATAAAGCAAAAGATCGGCATCCGCGCCGCCTTGCGCCGCCGCCATCATCCGCGCCATAACGACCCGCCAATCTACGCCTTGTTCACGCATAACGCGCAGCATCCGCGCTTCAACACCGGCGGATTTGCTTTGCAGATCCGACTGCTGGCGCACCAAGGCCATAAAATCATCTAAAGCAATACCCCGCGCCAACCGCCCGCGCCGCGTATTTCCGAGCCACCGCAACGCGCCAGACTTCAAATGCCGATGCAACGTCATGCGCGACACACCGCAAAGCTTCGCAAGGCCAGCCACCGAAAAGAGCAAATTCTTTTTCATATATGTAACAGGTTATCAAATTCTGGAGTATGCGTCAAGTCATTTATTAACGTGGAGTGAACGAAATG
>CAZMFH010000427.1:0-1523 GCA_964565485.1 uncultured Verrucomicrobiota bacterium
TGGTTCCTCCGCACAATTTATGGGTGAATACAACGAACGTTAAGTGATAAACGGTGAAAATCAAGAAGGAAGAACATTCCAGTGGAGTTCTTAACAGGCTGCTGCGGGGAGTTCCTTGCGGCTCTCCTCGCAGCCTGATTAATAACTCCTGAAAGATAGAAGAAAAATGGCTGGTCTAATAGGGGATCCAACGTGTATAGACGCTGGAGACACCCCCCTAAAACAAACCAGCCATGAATGTAAAACTTAAGACTTTGCTGAATGAAACGCAACCCTTTAATGGATTCATTTACGAATCCGCGGAACTGAAGAAAATCACGAAAGCATTTGGAATACAAAAGATGGAGTTGCAAGTAATGATTCGTGAACATAAACAGCGGAAGCCTTGTTGTTCGCAATGCGGGCAACCGGCGCCGGCCTACGATCATTTGCCTATGCGCGATTGGTTGCATGTTCCGCTCTGGAATATTCCTGTCAGGATGTTCTACTCGCCCAGGAGAGTTGACTGTCCCATGTGCGGAATAACGGTGGAAGTCATGCCTTGGAATGAAGGCAAGCGGCCATATACCAAAGCAATGATGATTTTCCTGTGCCAATGGGCGCGGCGGTTGAGCTGGCGTGAAACCGCCACGGTTTTCGGCGTCAGCTGGGACGCGGTTTATCGTTCGGTGACCTGGATCGTTGAATGGGGGTTGGCCAAACGCGAATTGGCCGGTATTACGGCCATTGGCATTGACGAATTGCATGTGCATAAAGGCAAAAAGGCGGATAATTTTGCGACCGTGATTTATCAGGTTGACGAACATTGCAAACGGCTTTTGTGGATTGGAAAGCGCCGGAGTGCCCGCGCTCTCCTGGGCGGACTGAAAACGTTGGGCATGGAAAAACTTGCCAGTGTTCGTGTTGTGGTCAGTGATATGTGGCGGCCTTATTTGTCCGTGGCGCGGAAACATCTGAGCCAAGCCGTTCATATACTGGATCGGTTTCATTTGACGGCCTTGCTCAATCAGGCCGTTGACAAGGTGCGCCGCACCGAAAACTATGCTTTGACCGGACCAAAACGCAAGGAACGGCTTAAAAATACCCGCTGGTTGTTGTTGAAACCATATGCCAAAGTGCGCGGCCATGCCCGCGAGCATTTGAATCGTGTTATTCATTCCACTTTGAAGACCGCCAGGGCGTGGGCATTGAAAGATGCTTTTGCTCATTTTTGGACCTATAATCATCCCCGTTATGCCAAAGTTTTTCTCGACACTTGGATCACACGCGCATTGCGTAGCCGTTTGCCACCGCTTCGCAAATTTGCTAAAACTTTGCGGACACACGAACCGCTGATCATGAATTGGTTTACCTTCAAAAAAGCCTTTTCCAGCGCCGCTGTTGAAGGCCTGAACAATAAAGTCCGTGTGGTAACCAGACGATCTTATGGCTTTAAATCCTTTCATGTGCTGGAAATCGTGCTCTATCATACTCTCGGTAAACTTCCTGAACCTGAATTAACCCACAAATTCTGATATGCAGGC
>CAZMFH010000428.1:0-1521 GCA_964565485.1 uncultured Verrucomicrobiota bacterium
ATGTTGTTCAGTATGATGTCTATAATTATCCCGGTTGGGCCAATCAGTTTTATGGGCATCCGAGCTATATGAGCGAACAGGTTTTGAAGTTGAAGCGCCAGGCCGATGTTGCCGGTAAAGTTGTCTATTTGGTGCCGATGGCGGAGGGGTTGGATGTTGCGCGTTGTCCGCGCCTGATGCTGCCGGATGAGCAACGATGTCAGACCTATCTGACTATAATTCACGGCGCCAAGCGATCGTCGCACTCTGTTGATTCTTCGCTTTATACCAAACGGATGTATGACACATTGGCGGATTTGGGACGCGAGATCAAGGTCATTGCGCCGGCCATTCTGTCAGGGGATGTTCATCCGGCAGTTAAATATACGCCGGTGGCGCTGGATATCGAGCGCAGTATCTATCCGGATGTGCAGGCAACGCTCTTTGGCAATCCGGCGGGCGGCTATATTCTGCTGGCGGCTAACGCGGCCTATCATCCCGTGGACGTAAAATTTATTGTGCCGGGCATCAAAGCGGCGGCGGGAGTCAAGCGGCTTTTCAAGGAGCAGAAGCTGACAGCGGATGCAGCGGGGGTTGCTGATCAATTGGAAGCGCTCGGCACACGCGCCTATGCGCTGGAATTGGAGGACGGCGCAGTGAAACCGGTGGCACTGGCCTTGGAACAGCAGGCCTATCCGGACAAAGCGCTGGCTTTGAAATGGTTCGATCCGGCGGTTGATTTCAAAGACAAGCGCAACTGCGCGGCCAATCCTTCCTTTGAGGATGCCGCGATTGAGGGTGTTCCCGATTATGTGCGTCCGGTAAGCTTGCCGCCGGTGCCGTATTTGGATACGCCCGATTCGCCGATGCGTTTGGATCCGGAGAATCCTGTGCATGGTAAATACAGCCTGAAAGAAACGATTGTGTTGCCCGCCAAAGTTGGAGGGCGCGGGATTTCCGGTATGTGTTATTTGCCGGCAGTTACCAAGCCAACGCCGATTGTGTTTTCCTTCTATGTCAAGGCATCCGCTAACCTTGACCGGGGATATATGCGTTTAAATGGCATGGTATCCGCAGAATCCCATCGTGATGAGGGGCGCTATAAGGATGGCAGTAATTTCAAGTTTTTTACGCCGACGACCGAATGGCAACGCATAACGTTTAAAGGTAAAATTGATCCTTCACGGATGGAGTTCTTGTTTAGGAAAGGCAATCGGATGGGAATTGATTATTCGATCGGCCCGGGCAACATGGGTTTTGTGGGCGTTAAGGCGGACTCCGGCAAGGTCGAGTTTTGGCTGGATGCGGTGCAAATCGAGTTGGGTGAGGAAGCGACGGAATTTACGACGGAATGAAAAAAGAAAGGAAATATTTATGCGCAAACTTTGTTTATGCCTTACGTTTAATCTGATGGCGCTGAATTTGGCGGTTATGGCTGGAGTACACTATGATGCCGGCAATAAAATTCTTTGGGTAACCGGTTATGAGCGTGAATATCCCTGCACGCCGGAACGTCTTTTGCTGGCCGACCAAATGCACGGG